>JAZBPW010000021.1:0-40741 GCA_036351795.1 Candidatus Zhuqueibacterota bacterium
CGGGTGTAAGCACCACCCCGGATATCATTCTGGAGAAAGGCATCCTGCGTGCGAAAAGGACCGCTGCCATCCATTCCGGTCCGGATAAAAAATATCAAATCGTGGATTCCGTACCGGCCGGCACACGTCTTACCAGCAACAATATCACAGGCGATTGGTATCAGGTGGAATACAAGGACGGAAAGATTGGTTACGTAGCATCGCGCGATGTGGAGGATGTTGCGGATCGCCAGTTGATCGTCATCGAATCGGCAGATGTCAAGAGATCACGTGAGCTGACAGCGGAGACCATCTATGTGGTTCATACCGGTACGGTTCTCAACACGCCGCAGGAGGTGAACGGATGGTATCAGATCGGCAGTGACGGCTGGATACGATCGAATCATGTCCGGGGTTTAAAATTCCCGGCCATGCGCGCCGTGAAACGCACCGACGTGCGTCGCGAGCCTTCTCCTGGAGCGAACAAGGTCTCCTCTCTCAAAGAGGGGGAAGAGGCGAAACCATTGCGGGAAGACAAAGGCTGGTACCTCATCGAACTATCCGGTGGCTTGAGCGGCTGGGTTGAGGCAGGCGCACTTCAGAATGCAACGATTCCGAAGATCCGCACCCGCGTAAATGCAAGCGTATATGAATCCCCCTCCATTCAGAGCAAGAAAATCACTTCGCTGACAGGCGGGGCCGAATTCGCGCCTCTGGATAAACGCGGGGGATGGGTCAAGATCCCGGTTGATGCCGGTGGCGCATTCGGATGGATCTATTCTTCTGATTATTCGCTCTCCATCAAACACAAGATGCGCGTCACAGGAAGTACTTTCGTTCGAGAAGGCCCTGGTATTGAGTACAGAATCGTCGAGACGGTGGACACCAATAATGAGTTAACATGCACCGAAGAACGCGGCGGTTGGTGTCTGGTTGTCACCTCCGCTCAGAATACCGGATGGGTGAACAGCCAGTTCACAATACCGGTATCATTCAGTCCAGTCTCCACAGTCAAGGAGACTGCCGTAAGAACCAGCCCGGCACAAAGCGCCTCCACTCTGGAGCGCGTACCCGCCGGTTCAGAGCTCATCCCGGTGAATGAAATGAATGGCTGGTATGAGGTTCGTACTCCCAGCGGATCTACAGGCTGGATACGCAAATCCGATCTTCAGAACCGGGTCACAGAGCGAATCGTTTTCACACTGGATTTGTGCGATATCAGGAGCGGACCCGGCCCCGAATTTCCAGTGAAAAAGCGCGTCGATCCGGCGACAGATCTCACCATCATCGGCGAGCAGAATGATTGGTACAAGGTCAGAGTCGCCCGTCAGAATCTCGAAGGGTGGATCAAAAAAGACCTGGTTTTCGAGTAACAACAGACTACTTCAGGTACAGTACCTTTCTCACGCGTTGTTCCATACCATTGCTCAATTTGAGCAGATATGTTCCGGAACTGACAGACGATCCTGACAAATCGTCGCCACGCCACACAGCGTGATGTCTTCCGGCATCCATGTGATGGCTGACCAGTGTCTTCACACGCGCCCCTGCGAGATTGAATACGGACAATTCGACAAAACCCGGACGAACGATGCTGTATTCTATCAGCGTCCGGTTGTTGAATGGATTGGGGTAGTTGTTCTCCAGTGAAAACGTCTCCGGTTGTTCACCGCGCGAGTTCGAATCCTGGACATCCGTCATGATGACATATTGATCTTCATTGATCAATGCGCTGACAAAGAGACACGGATTATCAAAATCTTCAGACACATCTTCGAAATGAAGAACAACCAGATCGCCGTTGATCGCCGAAGGTGCTGCGCTCGCCATGGCAATTTTGATGACATCATCGACGACATTATGAGCGAGCATGAATTCTCCTGTGACGGATGATCTTTCTGCACCGATGAAATTCGCTTTTTCCGGTGAGTAGGCGATCTCGAGCTGCACGGCGGACACATCCATATCCGCTCGAAGTACAACCGGAACGGTAAAGTGGTCGCCCTCTCCAATGTGCACATCTCCGAAGGAGAGTGCGGCTGACACCATCTCACAGCTCTGTACGGCCAACTCCTTGTTGAGTGTGGCGGGCTGCCAATTCTGAGAGACATCACCCCTGACGATACTCAGGAAATTCTGGTTGAAATAGTTCCTGTCCAAAGGCTCATACCGGATTTCGGCAGGCAGCTGGAACCAGTTACTGTCGGTCAAGACGTGGTCCTGTGATATGAACACCCAGAAATCGAACGGATCCTCCATCACCGGAAATTCATCGAGCAAACCCACGGAATAACTCAGGATCTGCGACGCATCGAGTGCGCTCACCGTCGAGTCTCCGGTGACATTCGCGGCGATCATCTGATAGCCTGTGAGTCGGGTCAGGTCGACAATATGCTGCAGAACGAGCGCCGCATCGAATGGCGTCACACTCTGTCCCTGATCATCTCTCTTTGTCGGCAGCAATCGGTAGTTACCGTATCGCAGCTGTGCAAAACCATAATTGCCTGCCCGGCTGCTGCTCGCTATTTCGATGAAATCTCCTTCCAGCCGGACTTCAGCGCCGGGTACCGGTATCTGTGTCCCTGAGTAGGCAATGTTGCCGCTGACCTGAAGACCAATGGTTCGGAAAAGTCCGTTTTCGACCGTGGTTCCGGGATCGCCTTCGTTAAGCAGCACGGATGCGAGCCGGATCGTTGTCGTATCACCGTCCTTCGCATTTTCGTTCACCCTGTATCTCAGATAGATAAGCCGGCCATCAGAAGCGAGCGCTTTGAAACCCGCCAGCGCAAAATTGATCGTCCCACCATCAATACGATAAGTCGGTGTATACCATTCTTCGGTGAGCGTATTTTCCGCGACCACCTCCACCGGGATAAGGACACTGGAATCAGTGTTTACACTGATAAGGGCCGAGATGATGGAAAAATCAGCAATTTCAGAAATGTTGACAGGGACATCGATCGTTTGATTCAGTATTCCATTGGCATCGGATACCGACAACATCACTTTCGGATCACCAAATGCAGTCAGTTTCAGAGATACAAACTCCTTGACCATGATATCTCTGCCCAATGGATCCAGGAGCCTGCAGCTCTCTTGCAGAAAATCGATTACAGCCTCGCCCTCTCCGATCACATTGAACGCGATATTCAGCAGGTTACCGCTGCCGTTCAACGCGGATGATGTCTGGCGGACTGTCCTGACATTCAATATTTTTCCATTGATATTGTCGATCGAAGGCTGAAACCAGTTTGTGAAGACGAAACCATTCTGGTTCAGAAAGCTCCCCTCTTCGACAGAAATCACCGAAAGAAGCATGGGATCGTAGTCAATGGAAATCTCGTACCCATGCAGATCATAGACCTGATCGATCGAGACAGAGACATTGATGATCGATCCCGACTTGACTTCGCTGCTACTGGTTTGAAACTCGAGCACTGCCGTCGACTGTTCGTCTACAGCAACCTTACCACTGAAGAACGCGATCAATTCCTCGTCAATCGTATTACCATCTATGGTTTTCACATAGCTGTGTGTCGGGCTGTTATCAAAGATCATCGCGGACTCTCCGCGACGCGACACAACATCGAAAATGATATTGATCAGACCAACGTCGATCCCGGTGATGTATGCTGTGTTGCGGCTGGAGACACGAAACAGAAGATTTTTATTTGTGCCTGTCGCCATCGCGTCGAATGAAAGTTGTGTCGCGATCGTGTCGATACCGAACGATTCGAGATCTTTGTGAACTGAAACATCCGCAAACTCAATAATCGTCGAATCATATTGAATCACGAACTGTATTTCCCGGATCAATGAATCCGTGCTCACCGTCACCGGAATGGAGACATTTTGATCGTACAATGCAGTCGTCTGGTCAGGAAGCCTGACAATGGTTTGCTGTGCGCTGGATATCCCGGTGATGCACAGCATGGCAAAAAATATGACGATATACTTTTTCATCCTTTCCTCCCGATATAATTATCTATATTCGCAAACACCAATAGACCCGAATCAAAAAACATGACATGATGATTACGTCTCAAGATAAGACAATTTTCATGCCACCAGAATGAGGAAAGCACGGCAATCAATTATGTGTATTATTTATTAAATATCATTAGGTTAACTACTTTATTGAATTAACCGTTTATTCGTATATTAGTTATCTGTCATAAAGCCAGGGCATATTGCTTATATTGCATAAATTCGTATAATTAGTATTTTTTATGATAATTTATATTTTTCTGAATGTATCATCGTATGACACTGTTTCCACCTGGTACACCTCAAAAAAAAGCCGGAACAGAACAATTCTGACCCGGCTTTACATTCTCAATCGAACTATCTTCACTGAAAACCGTCTTTCAATCTTTCCCATGTAAGTTCGAGGGCTTCCGAAATCACTTTGGTGTGACCTGTCACAGGCATGAAATTCATATCACCAGTCCAGCGGGGCACCACATGGAAGTGAACATGATCCTTCACTCCTGCACCGGCGGACGCTCCAAGGTTCATCCCTATATTAAAGCCGTGAGGCATCATCTTCTCGGAGATCACTTCGATGGACCTGCTCACAAGCTGCATCATCTCATTATGCTCTTCTGCACGCAGCCCGGGAAGTTCCGCAATGTGCCTGTTTGGAACGACCATCACATGCCCATTGTTATAAGGGTAGTAATTCATGATGACGAAACAGGTCTTGCCGCGATGAAGAATCAGATGTTTCCTGTCCTCTTTCTGCTGAACACGATTGCAGAAAATGCAGCCATCTTCCTTTTCCCTGAGAATATAGTCAATTCGCCACGGCGCCCAGAGGATATCCATTATTTATCCTTCTCTCCCTCGAATTCGGCAATGATCTTTTCAGTGACCTCTTTGGGTACTTCCTCATAATGTGAGAATTTACGTCGATGTATACCCCTGCCCTGCGTCATCGACCTCAGTGACGTGGAGTATCTGTACAGTTCTGCGAGAGGAACCTTTGCCTTGATCAACTGAAAGGATCCCTCTGCATCCATTCCCTGGATCTTGCCGCGACGGCTGGAGATATCTCCCATCACGTCACCCATAAAGTCCTCGGGGACCTGGATCTCAAGATCATATATCGGCTCCAGCAGGACAGGTTTCGACTCTTTGAATACATTCTTGAAACACATGGATCCGGCGATCTTGAACGCCATATCCGATGAATCCACCGAATGAAAACTACCGAAATAGAGCGTTGCCTTCACATCGACAACCGGGCACCCGGCAATCACGCCGCCCTCCAGCACTTCCCTGATGCCTTTTTCAACCGCCGGAATGAACTTGCTCGGGATCACACCGCCAACGATCTCATTGACAAATTCAAAACCTACACCGCGGTCGTTGGGCTCCAGCCTGATTGACACGTCACCATACTGACCTCTTCCGCCAGACTGCTTTTTATGCTTATACGATCCTTCGGCTGATCCGCGAATGGTTTCGCGGTATGGTATTCGGGGCTCTACCAGGTTCACCTCAACCCCGAACTTGTCTTTGAGTCTTTTCACCACGATATCCAGATGAAGCTCACCCTGGCCGGATGCGACAATCTGCTTTAATTCACCATCTACAACGATATTGAATGACGGATCTTCCTCGTGTAGTGTATGCATTCCGGTGGAAATTTTTTCCTCGTCGCCCTTTGCTTTTGGTTCGACAGCAACGCGGATCACCGGAGCGGGAAATTCGATCTCAGGCAGCTGTATGGGATTGCGTTTGTCGCACAGTGTATCACCGGTATGCGTGTTTTTCAACTTCACAAAGGCACCGATATCTCCGACGGAAAGTTTGCCGATCTCATTTCGCTCCTTACCGTTCATGAGATAGATCTGTCCGATCTTTTCCGATTCATCCTTGTTCGGATTGATGACCTCCATGCCGGAACGAATTTCGCCAGAAAAAATCCTGAAAAACGAGAGCTCGCCGATATGCTGTTCAGACACAGTTTTGAACACCAGCGAGCAAAGCGGTTCATCCGCCTTGGGTTCGCGAGTGATGGATTCCGTCGTGCCCGGCTTGAAACCTTCAACCGGAGGTTTGTCTGCAGGAGAAGGCAGGACATCAACCACATAATCCAGGAAGGTATGAATTCCGGCATTCTTAACAGGAGATCCGCATAACAGTGGAAAAAGGGTGCAATTATTCACCTGCTCTTTTAAGCCCGAGACGATCTGCTCATTTGTCAATTCGCCGGCTTCGCAGAACACATCCAGTAATGCCTCATCATTCTCGGAAATGGTCTCCATCAGTTCTGAATAGAGTTCTTCCGCCTTTGCTTTATGCGCCTCCGGGATATCAGTTGCTTTGTATTTCCCGCTGCCATCCTTGTCGAATGTCAGCATCTTCATGCTCACAAGGTCCACAATACTATCGAAATCTTCACCTTCATTAACCGGGAACTGCAACACCACCACTGAGCTACCGAACTGATTTTTTGCCATCTCAACGGCATTGTCGAATTTCGAATGCTCTTTATCGAGCTTGGTGACAAAGAAACTCCGGGGGAGTTTATAGTCATCTACGATGCGGTAGGTGATCTCAGTGCCCACCTCGACGCCGCTGAGCGCGCTCAACAGGATGACGGCTGAATCCACCGCTCTGAGTCCGCCCTTGACTTCTCCGATAAAATCGGAATAGCCCGGCATATCGATAATATTGAATTTCACGCCCTTCCAATCGCCATGCGTCAGACTTGAACCGATAGATATCTTGCGATCGATTTCATCCTGATTGTAATCAGTGACAGTCGTTCCATTATCCACAGATCCAATCCGGCTGGTCATGCCGGCGGAAAACAGAACGGCCTCTGCCAAGGTCGTCTTTCCCACACTCCCATGAGATACCAAACCTACATTTCTGATTTTGTCAACTGTATATTCTTTCAAAAGAAATCTCCTTTCAGAATGTTAGTTAATTATCCTGACGTAATTTTCTCTTTATCACTTTCCCCAGGTTCGTTTGAGGCAGTGTATTATAGAATTTGATGATCTGTGGACATTTATATACCGGCGCCTGTTCCCGGCAATATTCGATGAGTTCTTCGGCCGTCGCATTCTCACCGCTTCTCAACACAACGCACGCTTTCACTTCGTACTTATGTGCCGGATGCGGTTGTCCGATGACAGACACCTTTTCGACTTTGGGGTGTGCATTCAGAAGACTCTCAACCTCACTCGGATAAATATGGAAACCACCCTTGACGATCACATCATCCTGGCGGTCTACGAAAAAGAGGTTGCCATACTCGTCCATTTTCCCCAGATCCCCTGTATGCAGCCAATCATTGTGCAGCGCACTGGATTTTTCATCTTTATGATTCAAATAGCCCTTCATTACTGCGGGGCCCCGTACGATGATCTCACCGATCTCGTTGTGCTCCTGTTTGATGCCCTCTTTGTTCACTATCATGACATCCAGACCGTAAACAACCCTTCCCACAGCACCCGTCCTGACGTCTTCGTCTCCACCACATGCGGAAACGAGACCACACGCTTCGGTCAGTCCGTAAATATTGCGCAGCGGGATACCGAATCTTTCCTGAAAACGGTTCATGAGCAGATCGTAGCTTCGCGAACCGGTGGTAAATGCCCTTCTCAGTGACGTATTCGTATCATTGTTGTTCGTGTTCAGTAGAAGCTCAAACAGATTGGGGCCACCCGTCATGATCGTTACGGCATCCTCGAACACCGATTTTCTCATGCATATTTCATTGACAGCAGGGTGCAGCACGATCTTGGCGCCACGTGTCAGTGCGGCTCCGACGATAAAAACCTGGGACAGTAGAGAGGTCAATGGCAGCAAAGCGCCGAACACATCGCTCTCTTTTACGTCCGCAATCCCGATGAATGCTTTGACGGCAAAGGAGAGACTCGCGTAAGACAATGCAATCGATTTAAACGAATTTTCAATACCCGGCGTATGCTGAATAAGCACCGTATCAGCGGACGAGAGCTCCGGCACAACCTGAGTAGTCGCGCCTTGTGCGATAAGCGTCGTCATTTTTTTCGCGTAGGGGGGCACTTCTTCGCCGAGTACGATAACTGTTTCGAACTGCCGCATTAAATTACAGATGCGCTCGTGGTAACCTTCCCAATAAATGATGGCGCTCGCTTCTGTGGAATCTATGATCTGTTGAATTTTATCGCTTGACAAGGACGAGCTCACCGGCACGACCACTGCGCCAAGAGCGAGTGTCGCAAGGTAGCCGAAAACAAAATGTGGAACATTCGGAAGGATGAGAACAACAGCATCCCCCTTCCTCACACCCAGCGATCTCATGCTGTTCGCCAGTCTATTGACGATCTCGTCCAATTTATGATATGATATTTGATGATCACCAAATTCCATCGCAACCTTCTCGCCGTGAGCAGCCACAATATTTCTGTATCTATCAAATAACATCGGCTCTGTATATCCTCCTCGATTTTCAAACAAAAGTTTAAAGTAAAGATTTTTTTCATTAAAATCAAGTGTTTTTTGATGTTGCATAGCACCAATTATTTATTTTTCTATTGACATTTACTCTAATTTTTATTATATTCATTGACAAATTAATTATGAAAGGAAAATATGCCGCATCACAAATCGACACAAAAAAGAGTCAAGACAAACTTAAGAGATCAAAAGTATAATACGCATTATAAATCGACGATGAAGAGTGCGATTAAGAAGGTCATGAACACTTCCGAAAAGGAAGATGCTGAAAAAGAGCTGAAGCGTACGTATTCGCTGCTTGACAAGTTGGCCAAGAAGAGGGTTATCCATCCCAACAAGGCAGCGAATCAGAAAGCAAGATTGGCTAAACGCGTCAACGGGTTGTAATACAAAAAGAGCGAAAAATTGTAGCCGGAGCAGCGATTTTGGACCGGTAACTCCCCCTAATCCCGGTTTGATTGCTGTCTCCGGTTCTTTTTATATGGCCATTCGGTTAGTGTTATTTTCCCGGGCTGGAGATAATATCCTTACTGATGATTGAACCCGCACTTCCAGGCTCTTTACCATTCGAATTGATATCCTCTACGATTTCTGTCACCTTTTCCAGAAATGTTCGTGCATCATTCAGTACTTGCTGGTCGTTGGAAACCAGACCATGAACGATGTTTGGCAGCTGCTTGAAAAATGGTATGATATTTTCGGCGGCTTTATAGTTTTTGAGAACAAGGTCTTCAATCACATCAATCACGAAGGAGATGAATTCAGAAATCTTCTCGTATTCAAAAAGTTGTGCCGAACTCTGGAGAGAGGCACATGATTTCAGAAATTGACGAATTGTCTTTTCATCGGCTTCCTGTTTCTCAATATTGTTCGCGATATCCGTCAGTATATTCAAGTCACCACTGATCTCTTCGATAAAAATTTCCGTAAAGACCTTCTTCTTGGTTTTTGTATCATTTTTCAGACTCAGGGCACTTTGGACCTGTGCCTGTCTGTTCTTCACATTATCCAGGGACAACGGCTCCTGCGGTGCTGCCTTGTGGAGCGTCCCCTTTTTCGACCCCTTCAATCCGGTCACAATCAGAAGCACATGTATCTTGTCTTTTAACTCTTTGTCTACCTGAAGTCCCCAGGTGATCTTTGCCTGTGGGTCCATGCGCTTTTCAACAAGCGCCAGAACGCTTTTCGCCTCGCTGATGGACAATCCTTCATCACCGGTCACATTTACCAGCGCGCTTTGGGCGCCATCGATATCCACATTGAGAAGTTCATTCATCATCGCTTTTTCTACAGCATCGGAGGCTTTGTTTTCAGCATTGCTCTCGCCAATACCGATCATGGCATTGCCGCCGTTCTGCATAACACTGCGAATGTCGGCGAAATCGAGATTTACCAAGCCCTTGTTCGATACCAGTCCGGTAATTCCCTTCACCGAGTTCACGAGGAGCTCATCCGCCTTTGTGAACGCCGCCAGCAATGAAGCGTCCGGTACCAGCTTGATCAAACTGTCATTTTCCAGCACAACGATTGTATCGCTATTCTTGCGCAGCTTCTCCAGCCCAGTGAGTGCGTTCTGGTACCGCTGGTTACCCTCCTCCCTGAACGGCATCGTGACAAAGGAGATCGTGAGGGCACCCAGGCTTTTCGTTAAATCCGCTACGAACGGTGCCGCACCGGTTCCGGTACCACCGCCGAGACCACAGGTAATAAACGCAAGCTCACATCCTTCCACCAGCTTCTTGATCTTTTCCTGACTCTCCGCCGCAGACTCTTCACCTATTTTGCAATCGCTTCCAGCTCCCAGTCCTTTTGTGATACTCTGACCGATGAGAAGTTTTTCATCCGCGGCCGCCGCCAGCAGATCCTGAGCATCGGTGTTAATTGCAAGGGTCTCAATGCCGGGGATTTTATAATTCGAAAGTCGTGTCAAAGTATTGCAACCGGCGCCACCGACACCAATGACTTTGATCACTGTTTTATGAGCACTGATTATTTTTTCAAGATCATTATCTACATTGTTCAATTTGATCTATCCTCGGCTCTTTTTAATATTCTAATAGAGAGCTCTCTTAAAAACTCGTAAATTCTGAAAAATCCTGCTTCACCAGAATGTCGTCGATGTATGTGTTAAGTTTATCCAGCAATACATTGATACGCTCGTATGCGACATCAACCTCGGCAAAGTTTCTGATGAAATGAATGACATCCTGAATGACCGGAAATATGTCAGACGAGATCGGCTGTTTTTTATTCATCAAAATTATGGCTATATTCTCCATGGTATCTGGGAGAGCGCTGAGATCCTCATAACCAAATTTGAGAGCGCACCCTTTGAGGGAAGAGGAGGCAAGTTCCAGGTCTTCGAGCGCCGAATAATTGTATGCATTCAACTTCAGATCGCCAATTGCCCGCTTTATTAAATCAACGTAAGGTGAGGATTCCTTGACGAATCTTGTATCCTTCACATAGGAATCCCGGTCGATTCGTTCCCTGTCCCCGACATTATATGCACTGTTTCCACGGCTGACGCCATTCTGATTTTCCAGTATCTCCCCGACCAGAGATGTCAGCTCCGGGTCATCCTCACCCGGGAGTGTAATCTCCTCTTCCAGACTGGCCTTTGCGATCCGGGAAACTTCATCGGCGATCTCCAGATGCTCATTATCATTATTATTCTCATTCTCAGCCTCATTCTCATCAGCCAGCGAGACATCTTCACTGAAGAGACTGTCTTCCACGTCGTTTATATACTTATCGAACGATCCGATAACACGCACGATATCCTGCTGACCATTGCCGTTATCCATGAAATGAACGATTGCATGCTTCCCGCTGTTCAGCACTCTGTTCATTTTATGGCTGGGTCTGGTATCCGACGACAGGTGTATTCCGACTATTCTGTAAATCCTGTCGGCGATGGTCTCAACCTCTTTATTCCCATGCATCATCGATAATGACTTAATATCCTGTGAGCATTTGCGCCAGTCTTCAAAATACTCGGCTTTATTGATCTCCCAGGATTTCATGCTTTCGTACTTTTCTATATTGGATAGTGCTCTCTGCACCTCTTCCTGATAAAACCTGTCAACCAGCTGCTCATCGCTTTCCTGCATTGGCACATTGACTTGTTCAACGCCATCACGCATTTCGACATAATCAATAAGCCTCTCTTGCGTTTCCTGATCATCCAGGATACTAACCAACTCGGATAGCGTGAATTGAGCTATCTGCGCAATCGACTGTCGCGCCCTCTCCCTGTCGGCATCGATAATATCGAGCCGTGCCATATACTCCTCCAGATGTCCCTGAAATGAGGTGAATCCAGGTATTCGGGCGAGTTCATCCAGGCTTTCCATCGAATTTTGGCTGTTCACCAACCAGTGGATCAACAACTGAATTAATTGAGCGCATTTCTCATCACAACCGTCATCAAAAAGGGACCTGGAACGTAACTCCTTGAATAGCGACAGAAGGAAGTAACTGTCCTCACTGAAAAACAGGTTGATCAAATCACTGAAATATCTCTTTGTCAATCTTTTCTTGTCGTCCATTTTATATTCTATTCAAAACAAATTTACAGTAGCGTATCATTGTGACTTTCTAAAGTATTCCGATATCATCCTGGAATTTTTTATACAGTTTAAGCACCGCGGGTATGTATCCGCGCGTTTCCTCCCACAAAATACTCTCATCCTTGTTGTTCTTCACCCACATTTCCGCTCTTCGGGCACCACCGTTATACGCTGCCAGACCGCCATCAACCTCATACGAATTGATCAGATATGAGAGGTATCGACATCCCATCCGGATATTCAGGATCGGATTGAAAAGTATGTCTTCCGCGTTAGTCCACGGCACACCCTCGTATACGCACAGTTCAGTCGCTGTATTCGGCATGATCTGCATCAGCCCCATCGCCCCTGCCGGTGATACGACCTCCGGCGACCAGGAAAGAGCGCTCTCATGCGTGATGGTCGCACAAATCAAATCGATATCCAGATTCGAGTATTTCACGCTCATGTTGAATATTTCTCCGGCGATTTGATACTTCAGATCCGGTTCGATGCTATCGTTGTACCCGTCGATGATGTTCACAATTTTCTGGATCTTGTCGCGACGGATCTTTTCCAAATTCAGGGAAACGCGTAAATCACGCACATTATTTTCCAGTTGATTTACGCGAACCTCTGTTTCATTGACTGTATAGAACTTGTAAGTAAAACTTACCATCGAAATGCCTGCTATCAAAACAATGATAAACAGCAAAATTGATTTGCCCCCATTCAACCGCCTGTAAAGATCTCCCATCCTGTTAACCTCCAATTTTGCATGAGTGGAATGTGTCACATAAAATAAGCAACATCACTCCATGCTAATACAAATATGGAGCCAGATATACTATCTCTGCAAAAAAAATGGCGAATGACTTTTCAAGGCGGCTTATCATATTGTTTTAATTGATATTGAGAATATCAAACCCGATTATCGTATTGCGAATTCAACGGCTAAACGACTGCGCTCTCATACTCGTTTTTGGCTAAACGTGATTCATATGTTCCATCTTGACTCAAAAATTCATGGGCGAGCTCAACGTAGCTTTTTGCACCCTTGCACGACTTGTCGAACATCAGCGTCGGCTTTCCATAGTATGGTACTTCAGCCAGTCGAACATTTCTGGGGATCACCGTTGAAAACACCAATCCTTCCAGCGTGCTTTTGACCTTGCTCATCACACGTTTGGATAGATTGTTTCTCAAATCCACCATAGTCAGCAGAAAACCCCTGTAACGAAGACCGGGATTGTAATGCTTTTTCAGTTCCCTGATCTGTTTCAGCAATTTTCCGAGTGCTTTAAGTGCATAATACTCACATTGAATCGGAACGATGATCGAATCTGAGGCGATCAGCGCGTTGAACGTCACATTATTCAGAGAGGGCTGACAATCGATAAAGATATAATCATAAGACGCCCGCAGAGGATCCAGCATCTTTTTCAACTTCTTCTCCTTGAGCGGAGCGATGATATTGTTCTTCTCCTCATCTTCCATAGCCGCATCATAGGGAATGAAATTGAAATTTTCCAACGGCGTCTGATGAATGATCTCATCAACCGCTCTTGACCCGAAGAGCGCTTCGTCAATTCCTCCATGAAGATCATACTTGCCATATCCAAAACTAGCTGCGATATGCCCCTGAGGATCGAGATCAAGTAGCAACACGCGATAGTTCAGCGAAGCGATACTGGCGCTAAGATTGACTGCAGTGGTTGTTTTCCCAACCCCCCCCTTTTGACTCACAATGGATACTATTTCTCCCATACCGTCACCCTGCATTTAATTCAGTGCATTTTTAAATAAGAAATCTTTGTTACCGTTAATTTGACAGATCATTTTTTTCAGGTCCAGGATATCAAAAGGTTTCTCCAGATAGTACGTGTCTTTGCATTTTTCAACGATACTCTGGACTTCTGTCGATCCATACGCCGTCATGATGATCACTTTGGTCTTGGAATATCTCCTGCGTATCTGCTTCAGAAGCTCCAGTCCATCTTTACCCGGCATACGATAATCGGAAATAACAAGATCATATGAATGCTGCCTGAGCATTTCAAACGCCTGGTTGCCATCCTGAGCGCACTGGACCTCCAGCTCGTTGTTGCATCGCCTCAAACTGTTCGATATACTCCAGCTCAAATCCTCTTCATCATCGACGACGAGTATCTTCCATGACTTTGATTTCATGAATCCTGTGAACCCCGCATAGTATAATATAAGCTAAATTACTAATATTATAACGTGATAGCCATCAATTAAATCAACTATCTCATTAATTTTATTGACTTATCGCAAACACTATGCCAATAGCTTATTTTTTAAACAGGTTACAAATATTCTAAATCTGTAACCCTATATTTATAAAAATATTAATGGATTAGGAAAGATTACAAAACAGAAAGAAATGTTTCTGTGCATACACAAAAGAGGTGTGGCAGCATCACATGATCAATTTCCGATCATCACTCGATGTTATAGAGTTTTATTTTTTCTCGCAGTGTAGAGCGAGAAATATCAAGCACTCTGGCTGCCTTGGATTTATTATTGCCGCATTGGTCCAGTACAAACGTGATGTGCTTCTTTTCCATTTCCTGAAGTGTGACCATCTCATTCTTCTGCGAATCACCGGCACGACCCATCGTCCTGCCATTGCCGGCTCCAGTCTGATCCGTCTTCAACTCGCTCATCAGATGCTCGGGCTCTATATACTCCTTCTGGCATAATATGCTGGCGCGCTCAATCACATTTTTAAGCTCCCTCACATTGCCCGGCCAGTTATAGCTTATAAGGATCTTTTCGGCGTCTTCTGAAATGCCAATGATATCTTTCTTCAACTCTTTATTGTTCTTCTGAAGATAGATCTTCGCCAGAGGAATGACTTCCGAGACTCTTTGAGACAAAGGTGGAAGTTTGATCAACATGACTTTGAGGCGGTAGTACAGATCGCTGCGGAATTTTCCCTCCATCACCTTTTTTTCCAGATCCTGGTTGGTGGCTGCAATGATACGCACATCTGTTCCCAGGTCTATTTGTCCGCCGATTCGTCTGAAAGTACGGTCTTCGAGCACACGCAGCAACTTCGGCTGCATCGATAGAGTCATATCTGAAATTTCATCAAGAAATATGGATCCATTGTTCGCGAGCTCAAAAAAGCCCCGACGCATCTGCTTTGCATCCGTGAATGCCCCACGCTCATGTCCGAAAAGTTCGCTTTCAGCGAGCGTCTCATTGAGCGTGGTACAATTCACACTGATCATCGGCTGATCTTTTCGAGCGCTCCATCGATGGATCGCCTTGGCCACAAGTTCCTTACCGGTACCCGTATCGCCCTGAATCAGCACCGACGTGCGGGGAGTCTGCGCGACGACTTTTATCTCCTCCTTGACCTTCTGCATGGTGGGATGATTACTGAAAAACGGCACATCTTCAAAATATTCGTTCTCGAAGATACGCAGCCTGGAGACCTCTCTTTTCAGCGTCTGTGTCTCAAGCGCTTTCTCGAGCACCAGCTTTACCTCTTCAAGATCCACTGGCTTCACAAGATAATCATACGCACCTTCCCGCATGGCGGCCACAGCGTTTTCCACGGAATCCAGGGCGGTGATCACAATGGTAAGTATATCCGGATCGATCTCGTGTGACTCCTTCAGCACCTGCATTCCGTTCATCTTTGGCAGACGCTGATCCAGCAGCATCACGTCGAATATCTGATTTCTGATCAACTCGATGGCATCTTCGCCTGTATAGGCCTTCGCCGTATGATGGCCCGCTTTTTTCAAATAATCAGCCAGAACATCACAAATATCTTTTTCGTCGTCTACGACTAAAATTCTCGCCTGCATTTATTACTCCGGATTCGTTGGTAAAAGAATGGTGAAAGTAGTCCCCCTGTTTTCCTGGCTCTCGACTTTAACATCTCCATTGTGCTCACGAATGATCTGATAGACGATCGAAAGTCCCAATCCCGTTCCCGTCGGCTTTGTCGTGTAAAAAGGATCGAAGATCGAATTCAGGCTCTCTTTCTTGATACCGCAGCCATTATCCTTGACCTTGACTTCGACATAGGGCACATTACGAGTTGTTACGAGCGGTTTTCGTCCCCGCCGTTCCTTTTGCTGCAATGACGTAAAAGCGATATCCGCATCGATACGCAGGATTCCCTCTTCCGGTAACGCATCCACTGCGTTAATCAGCAAATTGATGAACACCTGCTGCATCTGATGAAAATCGACATATATCTTAGGCAGGTTTTCCGCATAGTTCTTCTGGAATGTGATCTGCTTTTTGCGAACCTTCTCTTCGATCAGGAAATAGACTTCGTTGATCACCGAGTCCAGGTTATAGTTTTTCATTTCAGGTTCCCGGGGCTTCGCGTATTCCAGCAGTGTTCGCAGCAGCTTGTCCAGCTTGTTCACCTGGTTGACAATACGCGTGAGATATTCGCGATGTGTATCCTCCATCTCGAATTCCTCTCTCAGAGACTGCGCCATGATTTTGATCCCGGCAATCGGATTCTTGATCTCATGCGCCATACCCGACGCCAGAACACCCATGGATGCCAGCCTGTCCATGCGAAAAACTTCCATCTGCATCTGTTTGATCTGGGAGATATCCCTGAAAGAGATGATATTCCCCACCCTGAGGTTATGATTATCGATGCGCGGCGTAACCGTAAATCCGATATAGACGGAATTGCCATCCTTGGTGGTGATCTCCATCTCCCTGTTGAGTGACGAAGGATCCGGCGGCATACCATCGGGCAATATCTTGCCGCTCTGATCCGGAGGCAGAATATCGTCGATATATTTTCCCACGACCTCCTCGGACCGGTATCCGAGAACCATTTCAGCGCCGAGATTGAAGGAAGTGACTTTCCGCTCGAGATCCGTCGTGATCAAACCGGCTTCAACGCTTTGAATGATACTCTCGTGAAAATTCTTCAGCTCGACGATTTCCTGTTCCAACTCCTTGCGCTGCGTGATATCTCTGGCAATGCCGACGACGCCCACGACATCCGCCTTTTCAAAGAGCGGATTGATATTCATGGAGAGAAACAGCGGTGTGCCGGACTGGCTGATCATCCGCATCTCGAATATTCTGGCCTTGCCACTCAAGGCCTTTGTGAAATTCTCCCGCGCTTCGACACGGTCCTCGGGGGCCACGAGATCAAAAAAACTTCTGCCGAGCCATTCGTCACGCGAAAAGCCTGTGAGTGTCTTCAAACGGCGATTGATGATCATAAAATCGCCTTTGAGGTTTAAAGTAAAGATAATGTCGTTGGCATTCTCTATCAGGTCCTGATATTTGTATTCGCTGCGACGTATCTTCTGTTCCAGCTCTTTATTTTTTCTCCAGACCTGATTGATGATGAAGACATTATCGATGACGTTCAACAGCTCCCGATGGCCAAATGGCTTGATCAGAAAAGCGGATAATCCCAGCTCAAACAGTGAATTTCTGTCGATCCTGTTTTCCGACTTGGATGTGAGCATAATCACCGGAATATCGGCGAGGTGGCTGAAACGCTGCCTGGTTTTCAATCGTTCAAAGACCTCAACCCCCGATAGGCCGGGCATCAGATGATCCAGCAGGATGAGATCCGGCTTGTACTTCACAATATAGTCGAGGCCGAGCAATCCTGTCGTGGCCGCAAGGAAATTGTAGCCGGCATCAGCGATGATCTTTCGCGCACTCTCTATCATCTGCGCGTCGTCATCGATCAGCAGGATTGTCTTTTTTCCTGATGGATATGTCTTTTTAGGAGTTTCTACCGGAGTTTTCTGACTGCTTTGTATGATGTGATCTTGTAGGAAGTTCTCTAAGTCGTTAACACCTTTCTCTTTCAGTTTATAGAAATTTGACTCCTCATTGGTCTTTTTCTCTCTCATTGAGTCCTTCATTAAGAAGCGAATAGCGATTACGTGACATACTCGTTTTCGATCTCTTGTAAATAGGTGCTATCATCGATATCAGCCGCAATAGGTAGCGTGAAGAAGAACTGAGAACCCTTTGCCAGCTCACTCTCAGCCCATACGTTTCCGCCATGAAGTTCGATTATCTCCTTTACCAGAGAGAGACCCAATCCGGATCCCTCTATCTCTCTGACATGCTCGTTATCAGTTACCCGATAAAACTTATTGAAGATATTCTGCAAGGCCTCTTTCGAAATCCCGTATCCTTCATCCTTGACAGAAACGATCAGATCGGTTTCACTCTGATTCGCGGAAATGGTAACCATTGTATGTTCCGGGCTGTATTTCACGGCATTGGAGAACAGGTTCAGTATTACCTCCTCGATCATACCCTTATCGGCGTTCACCGATGGAAGGTCTTCGGGAATATTCATCTCGACGCGGATCTTTTTCTTCTCTGCCTGCTGCAAATTCAGTCCGATAATATTTGTGATTAAAAATCCGATATCCAGGGCGATCTTGTTCACCTGACTCTTACCGGATTCGATACGCGAAATATCCAGAAATTTATTGATCAGATTCCCCAGTCGATTGGACTCCTTCAGAATGATCTCCGCATATTCCTCCGACTGATCCTTTGTGATCCCGCTATCCAACAGAAGCTCGCTGAATCCCGCGATAGAGGTCAATGGCGATCTGAGCTCATGGGCGACCATAGAGACCAGCTCGGTCTTCATCTTGTCGATCTCTTTTTCTCTGGTCACATCACGAAGGATGGTGACGATACCGATAGGCGTGCCTTCATTATCGATAACCTCTGCCGCTTTTGCCTGCAGCACCACCTTCTTGCGGAAATTCTTCGGCCGCAACTGCACTTCCACGGACTTATCTATGCTGTTTTCCGAATTTCGGGCGTGATTTATCTCATTGATCAGCTCCTTCTTTCCGATGACCTGATCGACTGGAACATTGATCACATCTTTTTCATTCAATTCAAACCACTGTTCGGCAACCGAATTGATCATGAGAATCTTTTTCGCCGGATCGGTGACGATCACACCATCGGCGATGTTCTTGATGATCGTCTTCGTTTTATTCTTCTCGGTGATAATGTCATTGAGGTTCATCTCATTGAGTCTTTGTAACTCGGTAGTCATGTAGTTGAATATTTTTGCCAGTCGCCCGACCTCATCCTCAGTACTCACCTTGATCCTGTGAGAGAAATTTCCTCTGGCAATCTCTGTGGCGCTCTTGGTGAGTTGAGTGAGCGGCTTGCTGATCTTCTTCGAGATATATCCCGCACCGGCAACCGATAATATCACTGTCAACACGATCAAACCGTAAAAAATGAGCGCCGAGGACCTGATGATATTGTCTGCATCAAATCTGAGCAGATTCAATCCGGATAAAACAAGGGGGATCAACGCAATGATCAATATCACTGCCAACACCCTTTTGAAGAGCGTTTCTTTCTGTAAGAACTTGACATTCATAGTTTATTCCATCACCACCCGGTTTCGCCCCATCTCCTTTGCCTTGTACAGCCGGCTATCAGCGAGATCGACCAGCTTCTGAGGCTCCTCCGAATCATCAGGATACGTCGCCACTCCCATACTGATGGTTAACTTGCCGTTGGGCTGGGACTCTTTGTTGAAGAAAGGATAGTTTTCAACCAGGTCCTTGAGTTTATTGGATACAAATGCTGCTGCGTTTTTATTTGTCTCGATCAGTATAAGCGCGAACTCCTCACCGCCATATCGTGCGGCGAAGTCAATCTTTCTGATATTTTCATTTAATAAACGGCCGATTGTCTTTAATACCTGATCACCTGCCGGATGACCATGCGTATCATTGAAATTCTTGAAGAAATCGATATCAAGCATTACGACAGACACCTTCAAGTCGTGTCTTTTTGCTCTCAGTATTTCATGTGCCAACTGTTCATTGAAGAATCGGTAATTGTATAATCCGGTCAATCCGTCGGTAATCGCCAGTTGATACAACTTTTTCTGAGTAATCTCCAGCTCCTTGATCTTGCGTTCCAGCTTATCATGAAGATGCTTGATACGCAGCAAGGACTTGACACGAGCCAATAATTCAAGTTTGTTGAATGGTTTGCTGATGAAATCATCTGCTCCTGCTTCTATTCCTTTAATTTTATCAGAAATTTCATTTAATGCTGTGACCAATATCACAGGAATGAATCGAGTTTTCTCATCAGTCTTCAGCCGCTGACAGACCTGAAAGCCATTCATTTTGGGCATCACGACATCCAGGAGGACCAAGTCAGGAGGCTCCTCACTCACCTTTTTTAATGCATCCACCCCATCTTCGGCCAGTATCACATCATATCCCACAGCATCCAAATAAGCTTTCTGAAGTTTACGATTTAGGGCCACATCATCGACAATTAAAACTTTGGAATTATCGACACCATTATTCATCGTATAGCCTCTCCAGGTTGTAGTTTGGTAGATGAAAAAGCCAGCTACCTAATCTGCGAATCACAACGCATCGAAATCAAATTTTACGTTCGGTTCTCTAACTGCCTTCACCTCATCCAGACGTGATACAACTGTCGAATGAGGTGCATTCAAAACCGTCTCCGGTTCAGTGTCTATCTCTTTCAGTATTTTAAGCATGGTGCCTGCGAACTGATCGAGCATTCTTTTTGGTTCAGTCTCTGTCGGCTCGATCATCATTGCCTCCTTGACGATCAAAGGAAAATATACCGTTGGTGCATGAAAGCCAAAATCAAGCAGCCTCTTGGCAATATCGAGTGTCTTGACTCCTTTCTCCCTCTGTTTTTCACCCGATAAAACAAATTCATGCATCGGACGCTTCTTATATGGAAGCACGAAATGTTTCTCAAGTTTTGACTTCAGATAATTCGCATTGATGATCGCATTTTCACTGACACGTTTCAATCCTTCAGCCCCAAGCATCCGGATATAGATGTATGCCCGAACCATCACCGCGAAATTCCCGTAAAAAGTGCTTACCTTGCCTATCGACTTTGGCCTGTCGTAATCAAAGAGGTATCGATCTCCGGATTTCTCGACAACAGGAACCGGCAGAAAGTCCGTTAGTTTTTCCGCGACACCCACCGGGCCGGATCCTGGACCGCCTCCTCCATGAGGCGTGGAAAATGTCTTGTGCAAATTGAAGTGCAGCACGTCGAAACCGATATCTCCGGGTCTCACGATCCCCAATAGCGCATTGAGATTTGCACCATCCATATAAACAAGCGCACCGGTATCGTGCACGAGCCGAATGATCTCATCCAGCTGCTCTTCAAAAATACCGAGTGTGTTCGGATTTGTCACCATCAATGCAGCCGTCTTCTCACTCAGCCGGGACTTCAAATCTTCAATGTCGATCATCCCATCTTCGTTGGAACGTATTTGCACCGACTTGTAGCCTGTGAGCACCACACTTGCCGGATTTGTTCCATGCGCGGAATCAGGTATCAGTACCTCACTGCGCGCATCACCTGAATGCTCATGGTAGGCGCGAATAATCTTCAATCCGGTGAGCTCGCCATGCGCTCCTGCAGCGGGTTGAAGTGATACACCTGATAGTCCTGAAATTTCACACAGGAATTGACTTAATTCATACATGATCTCAAGTGCGAATTGAGATAACTCTTCAGATTGCAGGGGGTGCAAACCGCTCAAGCCAGGATTTCGACTTAACGTTTCATTGATTTTGGGATTGTACTTCATCGTACATGATCCCAGTGGGTAAAATCCCTTATCCACATGATGGTTTAAAGAAGATAAGCAAATATAATGCCGCATTATCTCGGATTCACTCAATTGTGGCAAACGCACCCTTTTTTTTCGCAAGAATTTCTTGGGGATATCGTGATTCAGTACGTCCCGGCGAGGCAGATAGGCATCTTCGCGCTGAAAATCACCCAGCTCAAAAAGTAATTTTGGCATCCACTGAACCTCAGTAAAATATCATTTTAAAGTATTGTAATTACAATACTTTATCAAAATATAGCAATTATCGATAGCTTTAGGTCAAAATAATAGTCAAACATTTATGATACGATATTTATCATAAATAATCAAGTTCTTTTTAGACAGCTAAAATTAAAGTCCTTTAACATTCGATTATTGATTCAGACCAATATTTTCTACCGGTTTTTGTTACAAATTGAACACAATGTTTCCAAATAATACAGTTTTTGAAGTTCTTAATGCATCTTGCCGCTGTATTTGACTGTTACACAAGGGATTGTGTAATTTCACGATTGTAATTGGCATAATTTTTGTCTTTATTGCCACAGGATAAGATAACGTATATAAAATGAAAACGCAAACGGACATAGCACTCGATACTGAGAACGATATCGGGCATTCAATCATTTGGGAAATCGATAGTTTTCCGAAAGAATTCAGAAAGAACTGGCTGGCCGCGCTCGATTACAGGTTTCTATCGATTCTTCTCATCACTTCCATTTCGGCAATTCTTTCACTCTCCCTGATGAGAAATATTGAATCGACAGCTGAGGATGTCCAGAGTGTACCGAACTTTCACGAACACTACGCCCGCCTGTTGATCCAGGAACAACCACAGGTTGCAGATGATGTTGCACCCTCTGTCGACCAGATCAGAGACACTTATCTCTTTGGTGTCGAAAACGTAGTACGCCAGGTTCCCGGTACCGACGCGGACCCCATCGCGCAGGGCGATGCAGAAGCCCCGGTTTCCGAATCTTCACCTGCGTCTTCATCACCGGTTTCATCTCGACGGGCCAATACCGAATTTTCATCAGAAGAAAAAAGGGCGAGAAACGTTGAGGGAGTTGGGCTTTTTAAATATCTTGCCACCGACTCCAGAGGCACTCAGAATACCTCGGATGCTGTATTGAGTGACATCAGTGATACCGACGGTTATTCCGCAGTTGCCAATCTGGATGGCAAACAGATGAAGCGTTACACCGCACAGTCCGGAGACGGCTCTTCAGAATATTCCCTTCGGGGGTCAAAACTTGAAGATATCGGCATCGATGATGTTGTGGGCTCTCTTTCAGGCAAAGGCAATGCAGAAGCAAAAGTGGTTGTCAAGAACATCGACTGGGATCAAATTCCATCAACCGATGAGAAAACCGCTCCAGAAAGAAGAAGGGACGGCCTGACGCGATCTCCGGAAGAGATTTCGAAGATATTGCTCGCGCACAACAGAACAATTCAGGATTGCTACAAGCAGGCGCTCAGACAGGACAACGGCCTGAAGGGAAAGATCGTTGTCAAATTTACCGTCACACCAGACGGAGAGGTCACCGAGGTACACATTGTGAATTCGAATTTGAAAAACGGCAATCTCGAGCGCTGCATACTCCGAAGGATCAAACGATGGAAGGATTTTGGATTCTGCGATCCTGACATCGGCGATCTCACCTACCGCCAGACCTACGTTTTCGGCTACTGATATTCATGATCATATTTTCAGGACAATTTCGATATCGTTATTATCGATATTTATTGAAATAGAGGATCTCATTCAGCTGACGCAGCTCCCGTTCCCGGGTCACAGGTTTTTCAGGATATCCCATTGAAATGAGCGATACGGCCTTATGTCCCGGAGGCAGTTTAAAAAACTTCCGCGTCTTCTTCGCATGAAACCAACCGATCCAGCAGGTACCAATTCCCAGTTCATGCGCCTTCAGTACAAAATGTTCACCCGAAATCCCCATGTCCAGCAAATAGTAGTTCGTCCCCTGTATTTGCTTGCCGATTCTATTGGCCAGTACATCCAGCTTGGCGACGAGTACCACGATCACCGGCGCCTTTTCCGCCCATTTCATGTATGAATAGATACCAGAAAACGCCGATTTGCAGAACTCGTGTTTGACATCTTCATCGTCAATGACGATGAAACGCCATGGTTGCACATTCTCGGCTGAGGGTGCCATGCGCGCCGCTTCCACGCATTGAGTGATGACATCACGGTCCACCTTTTTCGCCTGATATTTTCTGACACTTCGACGGTTATTCACGATGCTATCGAATGTTTCCATGATATCAACCTTTCAAAAAAAAAGGAGATTTGTGAAAATCTCCTGTAAATTTTTATATATCCGGAGCAGTAGCCTGCCTCTGTCCGCATCAAAGATCAGAGAGGACTAAATCTCCATGATCTCAGCCTCTTTTTTCGTCAGGATTTCATCAACCTTGTCCGAATACTCTTTCGTGAGCTCCTGAATATCGTCCTGTGCGCGATGTGAATCATCTTCAGAAATATCATGATCCTTCTCCAGCTTCTTGATGTTCTCGTTCGCATCGCGACGCGAATTTCGGATAGAGACCTTGGCCTCCTCTCCAAGACGTTTGGCCTGCTTGACGAGATTTTGCCGTCTCTCCTCCGTCAGCTGCGGAATCGGCAATCGAATGATGTGTCCATCATTCATCGGGGTCAAACCAACGTCGGATTTCAATATTGCCTTCTCTATCTCTCCGATCATGGATTTGTCCCAGGGTTGCACCGTCATCAGCCTCGCTTCAGGCACGCTGATGTTGGCCGCCTGCTTCAAGGGGACGATGGAGCCGTAATAGTTCACCTTAACACCATCGAGAATAGCTGCGGACGCTTTACCCGTACGAAAACGGTTCAATTCATACCTCAGATTCTCAACAGTTTTCTTCATTTTTTCTTCCGTTTGGAGATAAATTTCGTCAGTCATCTTTTTCTCCAATCACTTTAGTACCAATGTTCTCACCCAGAATGACGCGTTTCAACGCTCCTTTTTCCCTAATGTTAAAAACATAGATGGGCAATTCATTATCCATACAGAGCGTGATGGCAGTCGAATCCATCACTTTGAGCCGCTTTTTTACCACCTCCAGGTACGTCAGCTGCTGATACTTTACAGCGTCCTTGTTAACCACAGGATCTGAATCGTATACTCCGTCGACTTTCGTGCCTTTCAATACCGCGTCAGCTTCGATCTCAGTCGCCCGAAGCGCTGCCGCCGTATCTGTCGTGAAATATGGATTTCCAGTGCCGCCGGCGAAAATGACGATGCGCTCCTTCTCCAGGTGCCTGATCGCTCGCCGTCTTATGAACGGTTCTGCGATCTGTTCCATGCGGATAGCCGTCAACACCCTCGTATCCACTTCATTTCTTTCCAGCATGTCCTGCAGCGCCATGGCATTGATGATGGTTGCCAGCATACCCATGTAGTCCGCCGACACCCGATCCATACCGCGCATGCTCGCCGACATACCTCGGAATATATTTCCACCGCCGATCACAATGCCGATCTCGAGTCCCAGCTGTTTAACCTCTTTCAGCTCAAAAGCGACTCCCTCAACGATATCGGGATCGATGGCAAGTCCGCGATCTCCCATCAGTGATTCGCCGCTTAATTTCAGAAGGATTCTCTTATAGACCGGCGTCATTATCCACCAAGTTCGAATCGAGCGAACCGTTTCACGGAAATGTTCTCACCGATTTTGCCAATCAGTTCCTTCAACAGGTCTTCAACCGTAATGTTGGGATCCTTGATATAGCTCTGCTCCATCAAACATACTTCCTGATAGAATTTTTCCATCTTGCCCTGAGCAATCTTTTCTGCGATCTCAGGCGGTTTTTTCTGATTCTCAGCCTGGGTTTTATAAATCGTTAACTCTTTCTCGATCTCTTCGGGTGTCAACTGCTCTCTGGTCACAACTCTCGGATTGGTTGCAGCCACCTGCATGGCGATGTTTTTCGTGAACTCTTGAAAATCATCTGTTTTTGCCACAAAATCGGTTTCGCAATTGACTTCCAAAAGCACACCCAACCGACTTCCCGGATGGATATAGCTTTTGATTAAACCCTCTTTGGTCTCTCTTCCTGCTCTTTTCTCAGCAGAAGCAATTCCCTTCTTCCTCAAATATTCGACTGCTTTATCTACGTCTCCATTATTTTCCTGGAGCGCCTTTTTGCAATCCATAATTCCGGCGCTTGTCTTCTCTCTAAGTTTCCTCACATCTTCCGCAGATATGGACATATATGTTTATCTCCTATTATTCTTTGTTACTTTCTTCAGTGGTCTCTTCAGCTTCTGCCATCACCTTCTCCTTCATCGCTTCCTCCTCAGCCTGTACGAGTTCCGCCTGCTGCTGTCCTTCGAGCACAGCATTTGCCAGGGTTCTGGTGATCAGGTTGATCGATTTGAAAGCGTCATCATTGCCCGGAATCGGGTAATCGATGAGATCAGGATCTGAGTTCGTGTCGATCAAAGCCACAATCGGGATGTCCAGCCTGTCGGCCTCATTCACTGCAATTGCCTCTTTCTTGGGATCGACCACAATCATCAAACCGGGTAATTTGCTGATATCTTTAATACCACCGAGTACTTTCTCGAGCTTTTCTTTGGCGCGCTCTATCTGAAGGATCTCTTTCTTGGTGAGTTTTTCATAGGTACCATCGGTGGCCATTTTTTCAAAAGTTTTTAAACGTTTGATACTTTTCTTCACCGTTGCAAAATTGGTCAGCGTACCGCCCAGCCAGCGCTCATTGACGTAGAACATGTTGCATCGTTCGGCTTCCGCCTTAATGATATCTCTCGCCTGTTTTTTGGTTCCGACGAAGAGGATCTTCTCGCCATTCTTGACGACCTTGTTGACCTCTTCACATGCTCTCTGAAGATGCGTCAGCGTCTTCTTCAGATCAATGATGTAAATTCCATTTCGCTCCATGAAGATGTACTTTTTCATCTTCGGATTCCATCTTCGTGTGAGATGTCCGAAATGAGTCCCGGCTAACAGCAAATCTTGAATTGATACATTCGACATTTGATTTCTCCTGTCAATTGGGGTTATTCCTCCACCTTTTCATGAATTTCACTTCAACCGGATCCATGATCCGGCACCCCGTGAAACATTAAAAAGGTGTGTGTATTATGATAATATTAACGTTTCGAGAACTGGAATCTCTTTCGCGCACCAGCCAAACCGTATTTTTTCCTCTCTTTCTCCCTCGGATCGCGCGTAAGGAATCCATTGGCTCTCAATGTGGATTTCAATTCTTCATCATAACGTACCAGCGCCCGGGATATACCCAGCCGTACCGCACCCGCCTGTCCGCTCAGACCGCCACCGTTCACTCTCGCGTATATATCAAACTTTCCGCTGGATTCTGTAACTTCCAGAGGCTGTTCGATGATCATTTTCAGCGTCTCTCTTTTGAAATGATCGATGAGCGATTTTTTATTCACTTCGATCTTGCCGGAGCCAGGGGTGATGCGCACCCGCGCGATGGAGTTTTTTCTTCTGCCTGTCGCGTAAAACTCTTTCATTATTTACCTCTAGATTTCTATCAATTCTGGTTTTTGAGCAGCGTGTGGATGATCGCTTCCCGCATACACATTCAGCTTCTTAAACATAGATCTGCCAAGGCTATTGTGGGGCAGCATTCCTTTCACAGCGTGCTCGATGATCCACGCAGGATTATCTTTGCTCATTTCGCTGTATGAGCGCGAGCGCAATCCTCCCGGATATCCTGTATGCCTGTAGTAAAATTTCTGCTGTGGTTTTTTACCGGTGACCCGTATCTTGTCGGCATTTATAATGACCACATGATCTCCGACATCAAGATGCGGGGAGTACAGAGGCTTATGCTTTCCTCTCAGTATATGAGCCACTTTAGTGGCCAATCGTCCCAGTACTTTTCCATCAGCATCTACGACATACCATTTGCGTTCGATATCATCTTTCTTTGCAGTGATGGTTTTCAATTTTCAAATTTCTCCCTGTTATAAATTTCCTGCTTTTTTTCTTTAAAACCTCAAATTTAAACAATTTATTTCAAATAATCAAGACATTTTTTAATTGTCGAGAAATAAATTCTTGTTGACGACTGCCTTTGACCTGCCCGTCAGTTTCCAGCCATCGAACGGCGTGTTTCGCGATCTGGATTTGAAGTCATTCTTGTCGACAACCCAGTTCTCTTCGGTATCAATAACCGTCAGGTTCGCTTTGACACCTTCACGAAACTGCGGCACTGGTAAACCGAGAATCCTGTATGGATTGACACTCAATTTTTCGATGACATCCACGAATGAAAGTTTCTTTTTCCTGACCAGCTCTGAATACGCGAGTCCGATAGCGGTTTCGAGCCCGATAACACCGAATGGAGCCGCGTCAAATTCCACGTCCTTATCCTCGATTGTATGCGGCGCGTGATCCGTGGCAATGGTATCGATTGTTCCGTCCTTCAATCCCTTGATCACGGCTTTCACGTCTTCACTGGTGCGCAGCGGCGGATTCATTTTGAAATTCGTGTCATACCCTTCAATGGCCTCGTCTGTGAGCGTGAAATGATGCGGTGTGACTTCACAGGTCACCTTAACACCATCCGCCTTGGCACGTCGTACCAGTTCGATTGCCCCGGCAGTGGAGATATGAGCGATATGCAACCGACCCGATGTATATTCCGCCAGCATGATATCCCGCGCGAGGATCAACTCCTCCGCTATCGAAGGAATGCCCGCGAGTCCGAGCTTCGTGGACATGTACCCTTCGTGCATCACACCGTTCTGAGCAAGATATTTATCCTCACAGTGCTCGATGATCAGCGTATCGAACATCCTGGAATATTCCAGCGCCCGTCTCACAACCAGAGGATTGGAAACTGCGCTTCCATCGTCCGAAAATGCGACCACGCCGGCATCTACCAGCTCAGCCATTTCAACGAGTTGTTCGCCCTTCCTGCCTTTTGTGATCGCGGCAATCGGGTAGACATCTACGAGATGATTGCTGAAACCATCCTTGATAAATTCCACGATTTCCCGGTTATCCGTGGCCGGATCGGTATTCGGCATCGTACAGACACCTGTAAACCCGCCGGCCGCCGCCGAATCGGCTCCTGTGGTCAATGTCTCCTTGTCCTCACGTCCCGGCTCTCTGAAATGGACATGGATGTCCAGCAAACCGGGCACGATGCTCATCCCTTTTGCGTCGAACACCTTGCCTTTGAAATTCTTCTCTCCGACGACACCGACCCTGTCGATCTTCCCTTTTGCGAGAACGATATCAAGTTTTTCTAACTGTCTCTTCTCAGCATTGTAAACACTGCCACCTTTCAACAGCAGATTGTCCGGCTTTTTAAATTTAACAGAGGATTGCCGGTAACTTCTTTGGAATTTTTCTTCCATCTCTCTATTTTTCCTCGTTCAATAAATACAGCACTGCCATACGGACTGCAACACCGTTGGTCACCTGATTCAGTATAACCGAAAATTCGCTGTCCGCGAGAATGCTCTCTATTTCGACGCCTCTGTTGATGGGACCGGGGTGCATGATGGTAACCTCTTTTTTCGCCCGCTCCAGCCTTTCACGCGTGATACCAAAATAGTTGTGATATTCCCGGAGCGATGGGAAAAAGTTTGCCTGCTGTCTTTCAAGCTGAATCCTGAGCACCATAACGACATCGGCCCAGGCAATGGCATCGTCCACATTGTGCATGATTTTGACCGGCCATTTTTCAGCCTCTACCGGTATCAAAGTTGTGGGCGCACAGAGGGCAACGTCCGAGCCCATGGTGGTTAATCCGTAAATATTGGATCTCGCCACCCGCGAATGCAGGATATCACCCACGATAGCCACCTTCAAATCTTGCAGCTGGCCGAACTTTTCGCGCAGTGTCATCATATCGAGCAATGCCTGCGTGGGATGTTCATGACAGCCATCTCCGGCATTGATCACAGCGCCTTTCACACAGCGCGTAAGGAAATGCGGTGCGCCGGCCGCGGAATGTCGGATGACGACCATATCCACGCGCATCGCCTCGATGTTCTGTGCCGTATCGCGAAGACTCTCGCCCTTCTTGACAGAAGATGCAGATGTGGAAAAATTGATAGTATCTGCCGACAGCCTTTTTTCCGCAAGCTCGAACGAAAATCGCGTGCGTGTGGATGATTCAAAAAACAGATTTACAATTGTCGTCCCGCGTAGTGTGGGAACTTTGGGAATAGGTCTGTCCAAAACCTCTTTAAAAGATTCGGCAGTATCCAATAGATGGCTTATCTCTTCTGTGGAAACGCCTTCCAGACCCAGCAAGTGCTTTCTTTTAAATGACATATCTCTCTGATTTGTTTATTAAGATTCTATGTCCTGTTCAACAAAAGAAGTATATCCTCTCCGTCAATCTCTTTCATCTTCAACTTGATCTGCTCACCAAAACTGATTGCGATCTTCAATCCAATATAATCCGGCTTGATGGGCAGTTCGCGGCCGCCACGATCCACGAGAACGGCAAGCTGAATATCCTTTGGCCTGCCGAACGCCATGATTGCTTCAAGTGCAGCGCGGGTCGTCCTGCCGGTATAAAGAACATCATCTATCAGAATAATGCTTTTTTCATCAATATCAAACGGGATCTCAGTCTGTTGAATCTCCGGCTGTGTCAATCGATGGCGAAAATCGTCTCGATACATGGTAATGTCGAGCATACCGAGCGGCAATTCCACACCCTCAATTTTTGATATTTCAGCAATAATGCGCTCAGCCAGATACGCACCCCGTGTTCTGATGCCTATGGCGACGAGGTTTTCGACTCCCTTATTCTTTTCGATGATCTCATGCGCCAGGCGGCGTATCGTCCGCTTGAGATCCTTTTCATCAATAATGGTTCTCAGAACCTCATCAGAATTTTCTTTTGTCATTCGTCTAAATCTTTGTAATTTTAAGGTCTATAATTAGCCTTTAGTATAATGATTTTTTTTAAAATAGTCAAGAAAAATTACCGAAATATTGGTCCAATCCACGCAGTACAACGGCGAAGTCCAAATGTCGGACTTTCCGGTACAACCATGCCGATCGACACTGACAATAGATATCCCGCAAAATGCTGAGGACACTCCGCAGCATAGTTTCAGTAATTTAATATTTTTTCAAAAAATGTAAAAAAAATGTTGACTTTATTCATTTATTTATTATATTATAGTTGGGTTTCATTATGTAAGTGCATATCAGTGACTTACATAATATTTTACAGGGTTATAAGTATTGCGGTAACAGTGAGAGTGGAAAGGGAATATAGGGCCACCTCCGCCTCACAAACATCTTAACAACTTCCATACGGGTATTTACATTAATTTCATTGAGTTGCAAGATCGTCTTTCAACACAGTGGGGAGGATTTACATGGTTCAAACAGAAGAAGAGAAAGTCGTCATTGAAAAAAAGATTGAACGGCTCAAAAAGAAGATCACGAATCTGAATGAAGCCATTTCTCTACAGGCAAACAAAATTGCCGACACGATGACTCTGCTTGTGATCAGCAGGGACGAAAATGTTCTACTCGAACGAATTAAGAAAAAGAAAGATGCTATCGAGGAATTGTCGAGCTTGAGACGTTCGCTTCTACCACCCAGACAGGATGTAGAAGAATAGGCCGGCGATTTTCAGCAACAATATATTATTCAACATTCTTGAGTCATCATTTCAGAGAGGTCATGCGATTTTCCAGCAGACGAACGACCTCAACCGTAGACGGAGTATTTAAAAGATCGATCCAGAAGATTTGGAATTTACCTCTCCGGTTTGAATGAAATATGATCCGCGTACCATCCGGTGAAAAACAGGGATATCCATCCTGTGCGGGATCGCACGTCATACGCATCAGTTTTTTGCCGGATATCTGCATCATATATATATCGTAATTGCCATTCACCTCCGCAGAAAACACGATCTTTCTACCATCGTGCGAAATATGCGGTGCAGTACAGTTCCCATCTATAAATGTCAGGCGCTCAATCACATTGCCTTTATTGTTCATTCTGTAAATCTGATACTTACCATCACGATTTGAACTGAATACGATCCACTTGCCATCTCTTGTCACTGCTGGCGTACCATCATCAGCCTGATTTTGTGTAAGCCTTGTCACAGAACCATCCCTCAGGTTCTTTCTGTATATATCACTCCATCGATCATGGAATTCAACATCACGGGGATCATCCTTTTCAGAAACAAAAAGAATCTCATTGTCCCTGTTCGTAAAAGACGGATACCAGTCGTCTCCCGCATATTCCGTGACTCTGGCTTCGATATCATTCTGGAGGTCGAGCAGATATATGTTTCTGTACGTATCTACGCGATCCTCTTTTCCCGTATCATCCCTTGTCGATGTGAATGAAATGAACTCTCCATTGGGTGAAAAGACCGGCATCTCATCATGTTCAGGATGGTCTGTGATACTCGAATCACGACTTCCATTTTCATCCATCACATAAAGATCCCAATTGAGCGCGCGATCGGACTGAAATGCGATCACATCGCCAACAGGAGAATACGCTGCATACGCGTTATTATATTCTCCTGCCGTCAGCTGAACGACAGGGTGCGGCTGGCCTGTACGTGCCGCGATTTCAGCCGCATATTCGTCACCACGGTCACTTTTCAAGATCGCCAAATACTCATCATATCCAGTCATGAAATCACCTAGTGCAATGCGTGCTGTCGCTCTCTCCAGCTGAGCAGCAGTGTAACTGGGGCCAAAATAGAGCGACGAGTCAAAATACGCGATTGCATTGAGCGCACTATCCACGTCCAGATAATACATCCCCATTTTATAGTATGGTTCCGGTGCACCGGGTGCGTTTAATATTTCATTTTTTATCTTGACCAGCTCCGCCGGAGCAATGCTCTCACGGACAGCAGTTTCCCGGACAACCTCTTTGCCTGATCCACAGGCCACGATCAATAAAATCGCGATTGCAACAAGCTTTTTCATGGTTTTTTCCCCAAAATAGAGGCGCAAAAAATATATAACGCCTTTGCGTTGAGCATGTTGATATTGAATGATATATATTATATTAATTTTTTTAATGATAGTCAAGAATATATTAGATATGTTACTCTTTCTTCATTTATCCATTTTAACAATTCAAGCAGGAAGCAAAACATAATCACGGCCACAATTGTCACTGTGATAAGGTGAACAACAGAGTTGTTATCAGTAAATTTTTTACATTCTTGCATGTTAAACTTGATTTTCACTTTTTTTTTCAGTAATTTTCATGTTTACATTAAATACACGCAATTTGTACAAAGGAGCGGAAACAGAATGAAATTAACCGAATTGCTTGCGGAATTGCCCGAAAAATCGATACACGGTGATGCAGAAGATATTGATGTCTCTGGCATTGTATATGATCCTCTCAGAGTGAAGCCCGGATACCTGTTCGTCGCGATAAATATTTATACACAGCTTAACAAAATTGAAATACCGGACGGACACGATGTCGTTGCAGAGGCAGTGAAAAACGGCGCGGCAGCCGTCGTCTTGCAGAAGGACATGGCGCTTCCCGACAATGTGGTGAAAATCGTCGTGCCGGAGAGCCGGTATGCACTGGCAAAACTCGCAGGTCTATTCTACGGCCATCCGTCGAATGACTTCACAATGATCGGTATCACAGGAACGAACGGCAAGACGACAACCACACATATCATTGAGAGTATTTTTGAACAGAAGTTCCGGACAGGGCTCATCGGGACATTGTATTACAAGATCAATGGCACCATTTTCAAATCCAAAGACACCACTCCGGAACCACCCGATCTACAGGAGATATTTACCCGCATGAAACAGGAGCATGTCAACTACTGCGCGATGGAGGTCTCATCCCATGGTATTGACTTCTTCCGGGTTGAAGGCATCAAGTATCACATTGCCATTTTCACGAATTTGACCCGGGATCATCTTGATTTCCATAAGACCATAGAGAACTACCGGGCGACAAAGATGAAGCTTTTCAATTGGCTGAATCCTGACGACTATGCAGTCATCAATATTGACGATCCCTCATCCTCATATTTCATAGAATCATCGAACTCCAATATTTTAACCTACGCCATTCACAAAGATGCTGATATCATGGCAAAGAACATCGAAATGACGATCAAGGGCATGACATTCACACTGGTGACCCCGGACGGCGAAATCGATGTCAAACCCAAACTTATCGGTTATTTCAACGTCTACAACATTCTCGCAGCTGCCGGCAGCGCAGTCGCTGAAAAAATCGATCTGGAAACAATAAAGAAGGGACTTGAACAAAACATCCGCGTCTCTGGTCGATTCGAGATCGTTGACAAGGGGCAGCCATTTTCCGTGATCGTGGATTACGCCCATACTCCTGACGGAATACAGAATGTATTACAGCTTGCAAAGGATTTGAAGCCCAACAGGATCATCACTGTATTCGGCTGCGGCGGAGACAGGGACAAGGAGAAACGTCCAATCATGGGGAAAATAGTTTCTGACTTGAGTGACCACTTTATCATCACGGCGGATAATCCACGAACAGAGGATCCGAAGCTAATCTCGAATGACATTAAGGCAGGTATCACACATACCAATTACGACGAGATCATCGATCGTCGCGCTGCAATTGAGAAAGCCATCAAAACAGCCCGTGAGGGTGACATTGTGATGCTTCTCGGTAAAGGACACGAAACGACACAAACGCTGAAAACCGAAACAATTCACTTCAATGATGTCGAAGTCGCCGAAGATATACTGAGCTCGCTGGCCTAAAGGGACCCTGGATATGAAAAAAGTTCGAATAGTCATATATATGTTGCTATCCACGCTAACCATACTCCCGAATTGCTCGAGAAAATCCAGGGAGCCGGTGGTTGCAAAGGTAGGTGATACGGTGATTACACCGGAAGAATTCCATCAAAGATACGAATTTACTCCGCAGATACTTCAATCGCAGGATAAAGAGCGAAACAAGAGAAATTTTCTGCTCTCTTTTTTAGGCGAAAAGATATTCGCCCATGAGGCCTACAAACGCGACTATCAACAAGCGGAAAAATTTCAGGTCTATTCGACACAGATGGAAAACGAGGCGATCGTTGAAAAGCTGTTCGAGGATGAGGTTATCAGTCAGATTGAAGTGACTGAAGATGAACTGAAACAGGCATATCTCAAATCTAAACAGGAGTTGAAATTACAGGTCCTCAATTTCGAATCGGAGCAGACAGCAACCAGGGCACATGAACTCATCCTCTCCGGAAAATCCATGCGCGACACCAAGCAACTGTTGCAGACGCAGAACTTCATATCTGCGGATTCTGTGCTTACCCTTTCGCTCCGATGGGGAGAGGCGCATCCGTTGATAGAGGATGTGGCCTATGCGCTGGATCTAAACGAAATATCATCTCCGATAGAAGTGCAGGGCATTCATTTCATCGTCAAACTCATCGCAAAGAGCGATGCAATATTTATGACAGAGGCGGACTTCTTCAACAATATTCCAAAATTGAAGAGAACGATTCGCTCGAGAAAGAGCGAGGCGCTTTATGATGATTATCTTCGATCTGTCATGAAAGATGTAAAGTTGAATGTCTCTCATGAGGTGTTCGACTTTGTCGCGAACGAACTCGAGCGCATGTACGACATCGATGACAGAAAGATTCCGGGAGAAGCCGGTCCCGAGAGCTATTATTTGCCCGGCTCACTCCATGATCATCTTGATGATACATTTGCCAGATTCGATGATGGCACCATCTGGACAATCGGTGAATTCGTCAAGAGATTGTCCCTGGGTCCCTATCCTCTCAACGACAAGTCGAGCAAGAGTTTCAGAGCGGGTCTGCGACGATCCATTCGCCGAATGGCTGAATTTGAATCACTCGCGGAAAAGGGCAGAGATCTGGGCCTTCAAAATTCCGAATATGTGAAAAATCAGACAAGGATGTGGCGGGATTCATACGCAGCCAGTATCATGAAAGCCTCGATAGTCGATACCGTAAAAATATCAGATGAGGCGGTCAGATATTTCTATGATAAAAATCCATCAAAATATCATAGACCCGAAATGTTGAAGCTGGATGAAATCAGGGTGTCCAACGCACGTCTTGCCAGAAAGTTGCATCGGGACATTCAGGCGGGAGCTGACATTTCGCAATTGGCAAAACGCCACCCCGGCGAAGTATCAACCGGGATATCCGGCTATTTCACCAAACAGGCGCTGGGAGTGATTGGAGACATCGCGTCCGGTATGAAACCGGGTCAATTGGCGGAACCGGTCAAGACAAATGACGATGACTATTCGATTTTTAGACTCGTTGACAGGCTGGCTGAGGGACCTGTACCATTTGAGGAGGTGGCGAATGAAGTAAGATCAGACGCGCTGGCGCAGCTCAGAGAACGTACGCTGGACGAGTATCTCATGCGTTTCACTGACCAGACCGACATAGAGGTGAACACCGCAGTGTATGATACGATCCAGACCTATGACATCAACATGCTGGTGATAAAAAAACATTTTCCAAACCGCCTGGCAGCGCCATTACTGGAACCGACACATCAATTCCACCGCTGGCGGAAAGCGATGGATAACATCATCCACTGACAGTCTACGCTTTTATCTGTTTGTCAGGCTATTCTTTGGTCTGTGAATAAGTGATGAAGTGATTGCTTTCCAATGTGCGTATGAACATGCCAAGTCGTTCATAGACAGGTTCGATATCCTTTTTGAATTTTTGCCTGAGGAGTTCACCAATGCGTGCCACCGTATTCTTTCCGTCACAGCATTTCCACACAAAGCTGCCGTAATCATCCAGATTGATTTTGTAATACGGTCTCTTCATTCTCCCAATAAACAGACCGGCCAGAAATTTGTTGCTGAATTTGGGTTTGAGAATCACGATGAGTCCCTCACCGGTTTCCTCGTGTGCAACAACTCTCTGAGGAATGATATCGAGCAGATTTTCGTTATGTAGGTCTCTCTTTTTTTTCAATTGATATCACCTGAAAATAGAGGGGCTGCATGCATCGCATACAGCCCCCGCGTCATTCTTTGTTATGCCAATGCGCTTGGCGGGGCGGGTTCATCAGGACTGCCCGCATTTTTAAGCGGATAATGGACCAATATCCAGCCTATCAGTACAAACACCAGCAAACTGAAAATAAAGGGCAGTGGTAAAAATTCCATAATAGCCGGAAGCCATGTCTCATATTTCAAATTAGCGATCGCCAGCCCAGCGAACAGAAGTCCAATGAGGGCCTCACCTGCGATCAGTCCGGCGGACAGCAGCACCCCCGTATTTTCGACACGCACTCGCTGTGGCGCATTGTGCTTTTTACGCTCGTTATTTCTGTCGACGATCCCCTTGATCACACCACCGACAAAAATGGCGAAGGTCGTCTCGAGCGGCAGATACATGCCAACGCTCACCAGCATCGGACTCTTGACTTGCATCAGGATAAAACCGAGTCCGAGCAGCATCCCCACGATAATCAAGGGCCATGCCATCTCGCCGCTCACGATGCCTCGCGAAAGAAGCGCCATAAGACTCGCCTGAGGCGCGGGATACGCACTTCCCCCGAGTCCGACCCCGCCCTGATTGATATCACCCTGGTGCAGAATAATGAGCGGGAAAAACATGATCAACGATGCCAGCACGACTCCCAGCAGATCTCCGACCTGCATCTTCCACGGCGTTCCACCGAGAATGTGACCGACCTTGAGGTCTTGCAGCATCTCTCCGGCGACGGCAGCCGAGACACAGACGACAGCAGCCACGCCGATGACGGCAGCCACACCCGGATCACCCTTCATTCCGAGCGCCACCATCAATATGGCCGCGACAAGTAATGTCGACAGTGTTAGACCGCTGATCGGATTATTACTCGAACCAATGATTCCGACCAGATAGCCGGATACAGCCGCGAAGAAAAACCCGGCAATGATCATCACCACCATTGCCACGAAGGCTGCAAACACATTCTGGGCGAAGTAATAATAGATGAAAAATGTGGCGACAGCGACACTCAGGATCCCGATCATCACCCATTTGAAACTGATGTCTTTTTCGGTCCGTATCGTCGCTTGTTCTCCCGTGGTGGCCTTTTTCACATCACCGATAGACCGCTTGATACCGACGAACAGGCTGTTCCTCATATTGTACAGTGTGTAGACAGCACTGATCAGCATGCCGCCGATTGCAATGGGACGTACGATGTTTTTCCATACATTGGTAGCCATTTCCATCCAGGACGCTTCGGTAAGTGTGCTGCCTTCGGGTACAAGCGTAGGGCCAATGAAATATGTCAGTATCGGCACGAACAATCCCCATGCCAGCAGCCCGCCGCTGAAATTCAGTGAAGCGAGCTTCGGTCCAATGATGTAGCCGACGCCGATGTAAGCCGGACTCACGCCGGGAGAGCTCAGCAGAAGTCCACTCTGTCCAACGGCTTCTCCGCTCTCTTTCAAACCGATGGTCGAACGCGCAAACTCAACAAATTTTTCCCATTTGGTTGGAAAAAGCCTCAGCTGTCCAAGTGTTTGAATGATCGCACCTACGCCCATGGCTGAAAAGAGATATTTCGCGCCGGAACCCGACGATCGTCCGGCCTTATGAATCTCAGCGGCCGCGACCGATTCAGGAAAGGGTAGTTCCGCATCTTCGACCATCACGCGTCGCAGCAGGGCAACAAACATGATTCCAAGCACACCTCCCACAATCATGATCGCCGTAGATTCGAGATAATGACCCCTGGTTGCAAATTCGGGCCATATACCGGCAATAAAAAATGCCGGGATTGTGAAAATCGCGCCTGCGGCGATGGACTCTCCAATAGAACCGACTGTCCGGGCGAAATTTTCCTCCAGAATCGATCCTTTCATCAGGCTCAATATCGCCATGCCGATGACTGCAGCGGGATAGGTTGCGGCAATCGTCATGCCCGCCTTCAATCCAAGATAAGCATTCGCAGCGCCGAGTACAGCGCACATCACCAATCCGATGAGCAGCGCCCTGATCGTGAACTCCTTCATATCAGTAGCGACCGGGACGTATGGCTTGTGCGTCGACTTTGCCGATGGCTTCACATCCGCCATATGCATTCCTCCTGTATTTGATTTACGTAAAAATGGATTTCAGATTATGGAATATCCGTTTCGAGTACACCGGCTCACTTTATCAATTATCGTGTAATACAGCTGGATACAGTAGATGAACTTAAAACAAATACATAAAAAAATCAAGAAAAAAATCGAAGATCTCTCATAACAGATTGAAATCCATTTGTTTTATGGCTGAAAAATTTGTATATTTAATGTTTAACTCTGCATCATTCGAAAATGCTTGTTGTCGCTTGAAGTGGCGGAATTAACCTGGATCATGCACAATACCGGATCACAAGATGCCTGTCCTGAATGACATTACTCTGGGCCATTATTACCCTGTGGACTCCTTTGTCCACAAACTGGATCCCAGAACAAAACTTATTGCAACGTTTACTGGTATGACCGGTCTCCTGTTTGCTCATCAATTCTATGGTCTGATCATCATTTCGATCGTCATTTTGATCAGCATCAGGGCGTCACAAATTCCAGGCAAGTTGATATTCGGTAACCTGAGACCGTTCCTGTGGCTGTTCTTGCTGACTTTTATCATTCACATGCTTTTTTCGCAGGGTACGCCAATCTATACAATTCCATATATCAATCTGACAATTGGAGAAGAGGGAATCAGCAACGGCATCGTTTTTTCCATGCGCCTGGTTCTGATCATCACTATTGCTGCCATTCTGACCCTCGCGACATCACCAATTGAAATAACAGATGCGCTCGAGGTTATGTTCTCCCCGTTGAAACGTTTCGGAGTACCAACACATGACCTTACCATGATGATGACGCTCTCTCTGAGATTCATCCCAACGCTCATGATGGAGGCGGATAAATTGAGGAAGGCTCAGATATCCAGAGGCGTTCAGTTCGAGGGGAAAATCATTCAGCGCCTGAGGAATATGATCCCTCTGATTCTCCCTCTTTTTTTATCCGTTTTCAGACGGGCGGATGAACTGGCGTTAGCCATGGATGCTCGATGCTACAACGGCGGAGAAGGCCGAACCAGGTTTAAGCAGCTTAGATTTCATTTAAATGATTATTACGTTTTGGCGGGTACGCTAATTATATTTATATTCATGATTGTGTCCTGAGTCATCATGAGAAACATAAAACTCATCATTGAATACGACGGAACCCGCTTCAGTGGATGGCAATGGCAGCCCAAAGACAGAACAGTTCAGGACGAGTTACAAAAATCTATATTTAAAATACTGAAGGAGCAAGTCAATCTTATCGGATCCGGCAGGACGGATGCCGGCGTACATGCCATCGGACAGGTAGCGAATTTTCATACCGGAACTTCGATGACCGCATTTAAGATGAAGGCTGCACTGAACGGAACTTTGCCAAAAGATGTACGTGTTCTTTCAGTAGAAGATGTGCCGGATAGTTTTCATTCCCGATTTGATGCCACAGATCGGGAGTATCACTATACCGTTGCCAAACGTGAAAAGGCAATTGGCAGGGATTATTGCTATCTATTCAGAAGAAAGATCGATGTCGATCGTATGCGCCGGGCATCCGAGTATCTGATAGGCACACACGATTTCCAGTCCTTTTGCCAGAGTAACAGTGAGGTGGATCATTATCTATGCTCTGTGAAGAGCATTCGAATCGTAGAGACGGATGACGTGCTGCGACTTGAGATCATCTCAAATCGCTATCTGCATAATATGGTCCGAATCATCACAGGTACACTGCTGCAGGTGGGGACGAAAAAAATTGAACCGGCTCACATGAAGGAAATTCTGGAGGCCAGGGACAGGAGGGCGGCCGGACTCACTGTCCCTGCGACCGGACTCTGCCTGGTCCGTGTTCAATACCAGGCTCTGTCCGTTGTCTCTAAACGTTGACGCAAAACCTGACACAGGCGAATGACAGCAACACCTCGCTAAAAGTCTGTGAAAATGAATTTGAAATCTATCTCGATGCGGCGAATACCCGGCAGATAGGTCAACCATACCGGAGAAA
>JAZBPW010000022.1:0-2324 GCA_036351795.1 Candidatus Zhuqueibacterota bacterium
GACAGGATAGTACAATTGCGAAAAAAACAAATCATGTACATTCTGTAATCCTGTCAAATAAATCCACGAATGGCACGAATGATCACGAATAGGATCGTCCCCTCAGCGATCTCGGCAGTTCAAATGAAGATGTAATGATTGGAAAAAGAGAAACCAGACCGGATAACGGGATAGACAGGATAGTACAATTGCGAAAAAAACAAATCATGTACATTCTGTAATCCTGTCAAATAAATCCACGAATGGCACGAATGATCACGAATAGGATCGCCCCCTCAGCGATCTCGGCGGTTCAAATGAAGATGTAATGATTGGAAAAAAAAGAAACCAGACAGGATAACGGGATAGACAGGATAGTACAATTGCGAAAAAAACAAATCATGTACATCCTGTAATCCTGTCAAATAAATCCACGAATGGCACGAATGGTCACAAACAGGATCATTACCTCAGCGATCTCCGCGCTCTCAGCGGTTTCAATAAAGGTGGTAAATTTTTGGTTATGATAATTCTATTTTGAGAATCACCGCGCATCCTCCCTGCTCACACTATTTTCATCTACAAGAATGTGTGGCGCGATGAAAATGGCAATTTCGGTCTCCACTTTTTGATTTTTAGTGTGGCTGAATGCGTAGCCGAGCAACGGGATATCGCCCAAAAGTGGGACTTTTTTCTGCATCGTCCCCGTTCGCTCCTGAACCAGCCCGCCGATGGCGATGATCTCACCATCCATCACGCGAATGTCGGTCGATGCCGTTCTTTTCGTTACCAAAGGCAATCCGGAGACTCCGATCTCAGTCACCTCGCTCACTTCACAATCGATATGTGCCGTAATCTCATTTTTAGAAGAGACCCTGGGCAATATTTTCAGCGTGATTCCGGCTGGTATCTGCTCCAGGCGTGTATAGGGATAATTCACAGGCCCTGTGACAATGGAAAAATACCGTTCGCTGCCGATGAAAATAGTGGCTTCATTGCCGTTAATGGCCGTAATTTTAGGATTCGCCCTTATCCTGGCTTTGCCGCTTGTCGCCAGTGCCTTGATGTCCAGTATCAGGTCGTAGGTAAAACTCTTGTAGCTGACAGCATTTCGGATAATCCTGCCCACAACACTCGTGTCATTGATCATCGATCCCATGTTCGATCTGACGTTGACTGTTTTCCCTCCGCTTTCACCGAACCAGTCCCAGTCCAGTCCAAGGCTTTTAATCGCGTCGTTCGAAAGCTCCGTCACGATAGCCTCAATGGAGATCTGTTTTGGCGGAATATCTACATTTTCAATATTTTCTCTTATCTTCGATATCATCGCCAGAGGAGCGGTTATCGAAATGATATTGGATTTCATTTCTGATCTGACAAAACGTTTCTCATACTCGGAAAGAAGCATGACGATCTGCTCGGCATGCAGATAATTGGGCTTGTAAAACACAGTCTCAGTCAATAACGGAAAGGATGGATTTTCCGGTACTGGCGCGCCGACCAGATAATAATCATCTATCTTCTTGAAGACGAAACCGCCACCTGAAAGCATTTTCGTCAGCACCTGTTCCAGTGGAGCATCTTCAAACTCCAGGGTTACATATCCCTGCACGGTATTATCCGGAATAATGGGTACGCCCGCTTCCTCTGAGAGGTCTTTCAGTGCCTGACGGAGGTCGGACTCAAAGAAAACGTTTGAGACCAGAATGGCATCATCATCAGTTGATTCATCAATAGATACGATTTTCTGAGGCTCAACAAACTGGTTGAAATCTTCATGAACAGTGGTTGAATCATTTACCTGCTGAGCGACTAATAATCCAGGAACGACATTTAGCACGATAAGCACACCCAACAGAAAACGTAAAAGAAATCTAGCTGCGCAACATACTCTCATTTCAGGCTCCGTATTGGTTCCAGCGATTGAATGTTCATTTCAGGAAAACCATCTTCCTCGCTTGTATAAATGCATTCTCTGCTTTCAGGACGCAGATGTATTCTCCGGATGGGACATCCATGTGATCATCGTCGACCCCGTGCCAGGAAAACGTGTAAACACCGGTATCCTTGTTCCCTTCGTACAATGATCTGATTTTCTGTCCTGTTAAGTTATAAATGCTCAGGTTGATCCGTGCCGGCTCGAGCAGTGAAATCCTGATTTGCGTCTGTGGATTGAACGGATTGGGATAGTTCTGCGCCAATGCGAACGATTTTGGCTTCATATCAGATACCGGCGATTTTTCCAGTATGAGTTCTCTGGCGTTCACCGTGATGACATCCGAATACCTGCCCCTGCTGCTGAAGTCCGTCTCCTTGATCCTGAATTCGTATATCCGATCGACATC
>JAZBPW010000023.1:0-4165 GCA_036351795.1 Candidatus Zhuqueibacterota bacterium
ATTTGCCTGGCTCTCAGAGGGGAAACACATAATTCCCTTCGACGCATCGACGCTGGCGTCTGGCGTTTACATTACGAAATGCAAAGCTGCAGGTACGATTCGATTCGAAAAAATGACGCTTATCAAATAAACCTCAAAGGGGCAGAGAACACATAAATATTTAACAGGATAAATAAATTCAACAGGATGTCATCATGTAAATCCTGTCAGAAATTCAATTCAAAGGTTCTATCCAAATTTCAAATTCTCCGACCTCCACAGGCTTGGACTCTTCACCCAATCGGTTATGTAGAGTAATTTGCATACTGTTCTCCCCTGATCTCAATGGAGGCATTGTGATCTGCGTTTCCCAGAATATCGCATCGAATACCGAGCCGCTGTCGGGCAGCACGACTTCATTCCATTGCCTTTCCGGTGACAGGAGAGCATCATTCATTCGTACCATCAGGTCATCACTCTCACCGGCATTTTTGAAAACGCATCGCAATGTTGCAGTCGAGTTTAACATATCTGAGGAAAACCGGAATGGGATGTCAACGGAATCGCCTGAGTGCTTCAGAGCATGTCTTTTAAACGCCACACCGATATCAAATGTCTCCAACTCATTCGCATGGTACATCAACCTTCGGCAATTAAAATAGTGTTTGGACATCGAGGCCGTGTGTTCAGGATCCGTCCATGTTCTTAACTCCGGATAGTACTCTTCATAGTCAAATGTATAGAAATTATAAAAAGCAAAACCGTCCGGTTCCTGGAACATGAAATTATCAGCGATTGCACGGATCATGGGGCCATCAAGAACGTGATTATCGCCCAATAATGATCTTTCTCCATATTCAAAGACCTGATACGGCGAGACATTTCCTGGCGTAAATGGGTATAGTTTACATGCGGTACCCGAAGTGACATCACGCCACTTTTTCAGCGGGATGTTCCAGTCAGCGTAATACCATTCTCCCGGAGCGATGTAATCGACCAGTCCTTCGGCCACCCATTTCGTTATTGCAAGACCTTCTGCCAGACAGAACTCAAAATCCCAGGGAACGATCACACCAAGAAGCATTTTTTTAAGGCCTCTCTCTCTTGCCGTTTCATCCAGCAGTTTCCGAATATCCCGAAGATATGTCGTCATCAATACCCCATTTTCCCGTTTCGGGTCGGATACAAATGGCGCTGTCCGGCCGAAATCCAGTTGGAGCCCATCTACATTAAATCTATTGACGATCTCTCTGAGGATAGAGAACCGATATTCGCGTACACCTTCGATGGCGTAGTCCATGTGGCGCAGTGCGCCTATGGATTTCCAGTCGCGCGCGCCGCTGTCTTCTGCCAGTGACCAGTGCACGTGCTCGCGTTCCCATTGCGTCCAGTAAATCAATCGTCCGTGGTGGTCATTCATGCGAACGTTCGCCATCACGGTGATGCCGTGATTCCGAAGCGTATCCACCACAATGCCGTACGGATCATAGCCTCTGCTCATGAGCGCATCGAAATTGCTGCCGGGAACCAGAAATCCGATTTCGCTTTTATAGTTCACCAGATCGGGCGACGCGACATCCATGGCCAGTATATCGGGACGTGCGGAGATCATGATCTTCGCGACGCGATGCAGTTCCTCCAGTGTAGAACATCGTCTCACACTGTTGAAGTCGCTGGTGATGAGGAGGGTATGATCTTTGTTTTGTGTCGTTTGCCGGCATTGAATACAGAGAGATAGTGAGAAGAATAGCGCAAAAGCATAGTGATTTTTTCGCATCAGGGCATCCTCTTTGAATTGAGATAGTTGAATTAAAAAATACAAATCAGACTATTGATATCAAAGAATTTTCTTGACATTTTGTTGAAAATTGTTATTTTAATAGTGACGGGATAACAACCTCCCCGACAATCCGTTCAAATCAAATATGGACTCGCCTTCTCTTTGTCCCGTTTTTCAGTTCCATGACATCATTTCAATGTGATTTGTTCGATCAGCACTTTACGCCTGTAAAACAATTGGTTTATTAAACTACTCCTGCAACTTCGTACAGCATCTGACTCTCACTTTGTTCTTGAACAAATTTTTCTTAATCGGCATATTATGTTTTTTTCATATCCCACGAATCACAATAGTATGTTAAAGTAAGGAGGCAGTCATGCGAAATATAATATGTATTCTACTCCTAATCACTATTACCATGCTGGTGTATAAAAATGTGAACGCACAACCGGCGACACTCTGGACTAAAACGTTCGGTGGTAGTGGAGCTGATAGAGCCTATTCAGTGCAGCAAACCTTAGATGGAGGTTACATAATTACAGGTTCAATTCCAGCCCCTGGTTACCTTATCAAGACAGATGCGAACGGAAACATCCAATGGACAAATACCTACGAAGGAAGTGGCAAATTTAACGGTCATTCAGTTCAGCAAACACTGGATGGTGGGTATATCGTTGGAGGGACTCTATATTCAGGAATGCCACAACTCCGTCTCGTAAAGACAAATGTAAACGGTGTAGAACAGTGGTCGAGGCTATACGGAGATCTGTTACACGACTTCGGCCGGTCCGTTCAGCAAACTCAGGATGGTGGTTATATATTTGGTGGTTCCAAAACATCTATTACGAATAATGATCTCGATTTTTATCTCTTGAAAACGAATTCGAGCGGTGAACCTCAGTGGGAAAAGACGTATGGTGGCGACAATGAGGATAGCGGATTCAGCGTCGAACAAACACAAGATGGTGGATATATTTTTGTTGGCGACACATACTCCTACGGTGCCGGCTCAGGTGATGTTTATCTCATTAAGACAGATTCCAATGGTAACGAAACATGGTCTAAGACATATGGCGGAACGAGCGCTGATGCAGGCAAGTCAGTCAGACAAACAGAGGATGGAGGTTATATTATCACCGGGACCTATGAATCAGGACAGGGCTATAGCAAAGAATTGTATCTTATTAAAACTGACGAATATGGGGACACCTTATGGACGCGAACATATGGAGGAACAGGGAGAGATGCCGGTAATTGTGTACAACAAACTCATGATGGAGGTTACATCGTCGTAGGAGATATATATTCGATTGCGAGTGCTAGTCTTGATATATGGTTAGTCAGAACAGACTCATCCGGAGATACTTTGTGGACCAGAACATTTGGGCAAGATTGGGGTGACTATGGTTACTCAGTTCAGCAGACTACAGATCTTGGATATATCGTCGCTGGTTATCTGGAATATGGCATCGGTGATGGAGACGCATGGCTCATTCGAGTCGCACCGGATATATCCGAACCATGCAATCTTGGTGACGTTAATGATGACGGATTAATCACACCGGGTGATGCGTTGTGCGCGTTTCAGGTCTACCTGTCAGGCGGAACACCGCCGCCGGACTGCGACAATCCATGCGCGCTCGAAGCGGCGGATGTCAGCTGTACGCTCAACGGTGTCACTCCGGGAGACGCGCTCTATATCTTTCGGGCCTATCTCGACGGTAAAACGCCGCCGCTGGAATGTAATCCAGAACAAAAATAGCAATCGATGTGAATGCAAAAGAATAAGGAGAATCATTTTGTGTTTTAATTATGACTCAATTCTTCACTTACTCATCATATGTGCCATGTTCTGCGCGATCGGATGTGACAATGAAAAGTCGACAACGGCGCCGGAAGTGATGACCGGAACGCTGACCGATATCGACGGAAACACCTACAATACGGTCAAGATCGGTAATCAATGGTGGATGACGGAAAATCTTCGTGTACGCCATTTCCAGGATGGCACCGAGATATCATATATCACAGACAATGACGAATGGAAGGAATGCGGATCATCATATTTCGGCGGTAGAGCGGGCTGTTGTGCTTATGGCAACGACCAGAACAACGTGGCAACATACGGACTCTTGTACAACTGGTATGCCATGGGCGGAAAGATTGCGCCTGAGGGCTGGCGTGTTCCAACGGATGAGGATTGGAAAATTCTGGAACAGCAGCTCGGAATGTCCGGTTCTCAGGCAGATGAAAAAGGTTGTCGTGCTTCAGGAGTTGGTGGACAAATGAAAGATCGTGGTACATCCCATTGGGCGAATCCCAATGAAGGCGCCAGCAATTCAAGCGGATTCACAACATTGCCCGGCGGCTTACGATATAGTGAGGGATCATTTTCTGAATCAGGGC
>JAZBPW010000024.1:0-7309 GCA_036351795.1 Candidatus Zhuqueibacterota bacterium
GCGGCGGTGTCTATTCCCGTACCAACACCTTTGAACTGAACGGCAATGATTCCGGAAATCAGTCTGCCCGGGTGATCTATCGCGCTTACGAAAATGAAGAGGTGCGAATTCTCGGTGGTATGGCCATCGACTCGAAACATGTGAAAAAGGTGGTAGACAAAGCCGTATTGCAGCGGATCATCGATAAAAACGCGCGCGAGCATATCATGCAAATCGATTTGCGCCGCGCAGGTATTAAGCATTTTGGAGAGCTCCGAAAATTCGGACATGGCCTGCCGGTCGTTCCTTCCGGTCTCGAACTGTATATCAACGAACATCGCATGCAGCTCGCACGCTATCCCAATTCCGGTGATATCAAGATGGGCAAAGTTCTTGACACCGGCTCGGTGCCCAGGCACGGTGATTACGAAAACATCCGTGGTGGGATTTTTGAATATACCGATGAGAGACACTCTCAATGGACAGATGCTGCCGAGATATGGCTGCGGGGGGCGTTCAAGTATGGTTATGCCGATGATTTCATCAGGATTGACTATATCGATCCTGAAAAAAAACGGATAAAATTGACGACGCCTCATATGTACGGACTCGGTTATGGCGCCGATTATCAGCAGTATATCGCCTTGAACCTGCTTGAAGAACTGGATGAACCGGGCGAGTGGTATCTGGATCGTGAATCCGGTATTCTCTACCTGTGGCCGCCTGAGGATGTGAATTCAAGCCGATTCGCGGTATCGACATTGGAAGAACCCATTGTCGCGCTGGAAGGAGCTTCCTATGTGACGTTGCAGGGTATGACGTTCGAAATCACCCGGGGCATGGGAATATATATTGAGCGCGGCACAGGTGTCCGCGTCGCCGGATGCACAATACGCAATATCGGAACAACCGGCATCGTGATGGGGCAGGGAGCGAAGCAGACATTCCCCCACATCACCGGATCAGACTATGAGGGTGTCCCTGTATCGCGCGATGTGGGCAGCCTGTCGTCACATCTCTATACAAATACGACATGGGACCGCAAGTGCGGCACAGATCATGGTATCATCAGTTGTGATATTTACAATACCGGCAGCGGTGGTATCGTGCTGGGTGGCGGCAACAAAGCGACACTGGCGCATGGAAATTCATTTGTCGAGAACTGTTTGATACATGACTATCAGTTGAGAAATCGTTCGCAATGGCCCGGAATCAAAGTGACCGGCTGTGGCAATCGCGTATCACATTGTGAAATCTATAATGGTGACTTGCAGGCGATCATGGCTGTCGGGAACGATCATGTGTATGAGTACAATGATATTCACGACGTGGTGCGAAACTCGAATGATGCCTCTGCCTGGTATATGGGACGCAATCCCAGTGACCGGGGTACGATTGTTCGCTATAACTATTTTCACGATGTCGGCCGCCCGGACCGAAAATGGACAATGGGTGTCTATTTCGATGACGGGATTTGCGATGCCGAGGTGTACGGCAATGTGTTCTATAAAGTGGCGTCGTATGGTTCGGTGTACAGCAACAGCGGTCAGGATCTGACCATCCGGAATAATATTTTCATCGAATCTTATGGACCGGCATGGCAGATCAAGTCCATGTGGTTCGACTGGGCGGTGAAGCATATCGATATCTATTTTGGTGAAAACGGGATCTGGCGGAAACGGCTCCTGCAGGACATCGATATCACGAAACCGCCGTACAGTACACGCTATCCGGAACTTGTCGATTTTCTGGAATTGACTGAGGATGGCGTTACATATGTCGGGATGTATCCGGCGCGGAATCTTTTTACCGGGAATGTGATCTGCAAGCAGGGTGAAACAGTACGCATGGTCGGTGAACATGCACAATGTGATTATCACAATAATTACGTGACGCTGGATGATCCGGGATTTGTGGATGCCGACAAAGAGAACTTTCAGCTGAAAGAGAATTCGATCGTCTATCGGAAAATTAAAGGATTTGAAGAGATACCGTTTGATAAGATCGGATTGTACGTGGATGCGTACCGTACGGATTTGCCCGAAAAGAGATAAGGGATCAGTATTTACCAATGAATCAGAACAGTCAGGCAGACGGCATCCATGGCATGGTGGAACGGGACGCGATGTGTCCGTCTGCGGTAAAATTGCGCGATACTTATTCGATCAAGCCGGATGCGCCTCTGTTCCATAAGACCTTCGGGCTCTGGTTTTGCATCGATCAATGGTATGATAATGGTCTGGATCGCAATACAGACCTGGACGCATTTTTCTATCTGGATCCACCCGGACATCATGAACTCATGGAACTCGGCTGGTGCGAGGCGGCATTCGAGCCGATGTTCGAAGAACGCGTCATCGAACAATCAGGAGAATACGATCTTGTTCAGGATTACGCCGGGCGACAGGTCCTCTATTTCAAGGGACGGCGGAATGGGTTCATGCCCGAATACAGGGATCATCCGGTGAAGGATTGGAAGACCTGGGAAGAAAACGTCAAGTGGCGGCTGGATCCGAAATCCGATGCCCGCTATGCTGATCTCGGGCAACGCATGGCGACGGCAAAAAAAGATGCGGGTACCGGCAAGATGATCCAGCAGCGGTTTATCGGAGGGTACATGTATTTGCGGAGCCTGATCGGCCCCGAGGATATCCTCTATTTTTTTTATGATCAACCGGATCTGGTGCACGACTGCATGCGCGTCTGGCTCGAGCTGGCGGATACCGTAACGGCCCGGCATCAGCAATTTGTCACCTTTGACGAGCTGTTCATCGGCGAGGATATCTGCTATAATCATGGTTGTCTCATTTCTCCTGAAATGATGAATGAATTTTTATTTCCATATTATCAGCAGCTGATATCGAATATCAGGTCGAGACAGATCGACAGGCATCGCCATCTTTACGTGCAGCTGGATACCGATGGACTCTCCACGCCGGTGATCGACATTTACCGCGAGAAGATCAACATGGATATGATGAGCCCCTTCGAAGTCGCGGCAGGGAATGATCTGCTGAAAACCGCCCGGGACTATCCCGACCTCGTGCTCAGCGGAGGAATAGACAAACGCGTTCTGGCACAGGGAGCTGATGCCATCGACTGGCATGTAGAATCCATCATTCCTGTGCTTCGAAAACGGGGCGGCTATATTCCTACATGCGACCACGGGGTGCCGCCCGAGGTAACATGGGAGAATTATCTGCATTACCGAAAACGCTGCGTCGAATTGGGAATTTAGGAGCTTCACGCTGATTAGAGAAATAAGATTATGTCTATACAATTTACAGAAGATCGTTGGGACAGGATTCGTGAATCCGCTCGCTTATGGTGGCAGGGCCAGCTGGACCGGCCGCTGATCCAGGTGAGGTTGAGCAATGCCGACCCGCTCCGCGACGAACCGGATATTCCGTTTCATGATTTCACCTCGTTCTATGATCTGTCCGTTTCCGCGGACCGGATCATAGATCGGTGGGATTATGATTTGAGTGCCACACGTTTTTACGGCGATGCTTTCCCGCATGTACGGCCGAATTTCGGTCCGGGCGTCATCGCCGCGTTTATGGGCGCTAAACTCGAAAACGGATTGGAAACCGTCTGGTTCCATCCCCTGGGAGATGTTCAATTGAATGAACTCACGTTTCAATATCAGACGGACAGCGTCTGGTTCAAGCGGATCATCGATCTGATCCGCGCGTGCGAGGCGAGATGGGGTGGTATGGTGCAGATCGGTCTGACAGATCTCGGCGGGAATCTGGATATCCTGTCATCTTTCAGAACACCGGAACAACTGATCTATGATATCATCGATTCACCTCGGGAAGTCGAACGACTGCTGTGGGAAGCACATGATACGTGGTGGCGATACGCTGACGCATTCAACGATGAGGCCCGGACATTCAATCCCGGCTACACCTGCTGGACACCGTTGTACTCTGAGGATCCCTATTACATGCTGCAGTGTGATTTCTGCTATATGATCGGACCGGACATGTTCGAACGTTTTGTCAGACCGGAACTGGCTGCTACCGTCAATAGGCTCGGTAACGCATTCTATCACATGGATGGTATCGGACAGATCCCTCATCTGGAATATTTGCTGAGTATCGAGGAACTCAAGGGAATACAGTGGGTGCCGGGCGATGGCCGTGCCGATGTCGCGCACTGGCCCGGGATTTATAGCAAAATTCAATCCGCGGGCAAGCTGACACAGCTCTTCAGCGATCAGTGTGATGATACCGATAAGTACGAGATTCTGGATATTCTGGGCGATCAGACCGGTACGGTAAACAATATCGCCTATATTCTCGATGCAGATATTTCGGAAATTGACAAGGCCATGCGCCTGCTTGAAAAATTTGGAGTGAGTCCCTGATGTTTGGATTGCCTTTTGTTGATATTTTCACGATCGTCGCCTACTTCTTTGTCGTCATTCTCATCGGTGTGTGGGCATCGCGACGCATTGGAAACCAGGAAGATTATTTTCTCGGAGGCCGTCGCTTCGGTAAATTTGTCCAGACATTTGCCGCTTTCGGCCAGGGGACATCCGCAGAAAGCGCCGTGGGCATGACTGTTCTCGTCGCCCGGAACGGCATTGCCGGGATATGGCAGAACCTCACGACGGTCTTCGGCCTGCCGATCTATTGGATCACCTCGGTCTGGTATCGAAGACTTCGTCTGCTGACATTGGGTGATTTCTTTGAAGAGCGCTATAATTCAAAAGGGCTCGCCGCAATTTACGCGTTGATCAGCTCTGTCTTTTTCATGATCGTGATCGGTCTGGGATTCACGGCCATGACGCGGACGATTACGGGCATTACCGCCAAACCGGCGGAAGAATTGACCGTCATCGAACGTGCCGAATACGATCGGGCGATCGAGCTGGAAAATCTGGAAGCAAAGGATGTGAGCAGCCTGACGGAAGAGCAGCGTACCAGGATGGACATGCTGCGACTGGAAAATCCGAAAAAGGAATTTTCCCATGTCGATGAAAATGTGCTCATGTGGATCGTAGCGCTGATCGTCATCCTCTATGCCGTCATGGGGGGATTGGAGGCTGCCTTCCTCACCGACACGCTTCAGGGGGTTTTTATCCTGATTCTCTCTATCCTGTTGATGCCTTTTGCGCTCTTCAAAATCAATGATGTCTATGGAGGCAGCGGGCTCGGTGGCATTATTGAGGCGGCGCGAAATCAGTTGCCGCAGGCGGCATTCGAGATATGGGGTTCACCGGCCATGGTTGATTTTACGTGGTACTACATGATCGCTCTTCTCATAATGATCCAGATTAATGTGGCGATACAGGCGAACCAGCTGACAGCGTGCGGTTCCGCGAAGGATGAATATACGGCGCGCTTTGGCTTTACAACGGGCATCTACATCAAACGAGCGACCACTCTGCTCTGGGGGCTTTCCGCATTGTTGCTGGTTATTCTCTACAGCCCCCAGGTGAAAAATCCGGATTACCTGTGGGGGCATGCCTGCAGGGATCTGCTGGGCTCATTGAACATCGGACTGGTCGGGCTGATGATCGCGTGCCTGATGGCCGCGTTGATGTCCACCGCCGACATGATGATGATCACCACGTCGAGCCTGCTGACGCATAATCTGATCCGGCCGTTATTCAGCAACCGGTCAGAGAAAGAGTATATCCATGTCGGCCGGGTGATCGGATTCCTGTCCGTGATCGGAGGAGTGCTCTTCGCAACACAATTTGATAATGTCTTTCAAATGCTCAAGCTCATCTGGGAATTCAATATCGTGATGGCAGCCGCATTCTGGCTGGGGATCAAGTGGCGGCGGGCGACGAAAACCGGAGCGTGGTGGTCTATGATGAGCGCCCTCATATTCTTCGTGCTGTTACAGGTACTGATCCCTCTCATTCCGGGTGTGAAAACAAATGAATACCTCGCCAAAACTATACAGCCGATCACTGTCCAGAGAGTCTACACGGCAAGAGATGTCGACGTCAAGGAGAGGGAACAGGGAATTGCGGCATGGGAGGAACTGAACCTTGCAGGCAAAGCGGATGGTGAAAGACCTGATTCGCTTGTTGCAGGACAAAAATTTGTAAAGCATTATGATACACCAAAGCGATCCATCTTCTGGACGCAGGGGCTGAAAATCAATGGTGATGGCGATGTGTATGGCTCGGGCATGCTCAGCCTGGAACTGGTGATCGTTGATCTGATCGGATTCGATCTGTCCGCGAATGCCTATGCCATGAATGAAACAATCCGGATCATCATACGAACGCTGATACCGTTCATTGTGCTGGTCATTTTTTCATATCTCAGTACACCGGATGACAAGAAGAGACTCGATCGGTTCTTCGTCAAGATGAAGACGCCAACGAAAACCGACAGACGCGAGGATGCGGAGGAGATGGAACGCTCTTATGCGAATCCTGGCCGGTTTGATCATAACAAACTGTTCCCCGGCACCAATTGGGAGTTTGAGAAACTGGACAGCACGGACATCAAGGGCATTGTCTGGTTTACACTGGGCGGGATCCTGATCCTGGTCGCCATCTACATTGTGTCGTTGATAGGCAGATAGCATGAAGAAGAAGCATGAAGACATATTCGCCCGGATTGCCGGGCAGCGTTTGAAAACGCGCGATGCTGAATTGATTGTACCGGCACCGGAAAAAGTGCCGGATCGCGAACTGCCGCTGAATACCGGTTCTCCTGATGTCGATCTGATCCAGAGGAACAGGATAGACAATGATGCAAAGCTATCGAAAGAACTAAGCCGGATGCGGCGCGTCTATCAGCAGTACATTCGAAATCTGGCGCCCGCTCAGAAAGAGTGCCGGATAAGGAAAAAGTTACGTGACTTTAAGTGGCGGATCGAAAGGGAAGAGGATCGACGGGACTTTTCACAGGTGTTGGACGGTGACGGCGATTGGGAATCAGTGACCATCCCACACTATGGGCCTCCGCTCGGCCGGGCGGTCACATATTACCGGACGACGTTCCGGGTCACGAAGAAAATGCTGGATGCGGGATCGCTATGGATTCATTTCAACGGCGTCGACTATGCCGCGGATGTACATATGAATGGCACATATCTCGGTTCACACGAGGGATTCTTCTCATCATTCGAATTCGAATTCAGCCAATGCGCCAGGTCCGGAGAGAATGTACTGACAGTGAATGTGACGAACGATCATATCTTCATGGGAAGCCGCACCGATTCGAACGAGGATAGATTTGAAGGGGAAAAGATGTACGCTGCCACGGGGTGTGGATATGATGACCCGCAGGTGGGCTGGCATCACTGTCCGCCGGGGATGGGTATTTATCAGGATGTATTCGTGGAAGCCAGATCC
>JAZBPW010000025.1:0-8478 GCA_036351795.1 Candidatus Zhuqueibacterota bacterium
GTTCATGCTCCAGCGGATCCAGAAACCACCAGAATGCAGAATAGATCGCGTTTTTCATGGCATGATCGATAACGTTTATGATTCCCATGTGTCTCCTCGTAACCCAATTTATGAGATAATTACAAGTGTGTAGTTCAAGATCCGGATTTCATCCTCCGCGGAGAAGGCCGTCTCTTCATTCAAATTCAATTCTTCCCCGTTCAACAGTGTTCCGTTGATCCCCGAAGGCGTGATGTAGTATTGTCCGTCTCTCACGGAAATGATCGCGTGCGACCGGGAAATAGAAAAATCAGGACTCGACAGTTTCACATCGTCCTTGCTGCCGCGACCGATGGAGATGGTCTCTTTCACGACGTCGATCTCTTTCTTATCTTCGCCCGAATCCACCAGAATTTTATAGCGCACCGTATCCTGCGCTCTGGGCACGACCACGGTCTGGGCGTCATCAGCCGAATCCTCCACCTGCTGTTCCACGACCGTTGCCTGATAATCCATGGCATTCTCTTCAGCCGCTGGCTGACCCCAGGCGTTCTCATCGGAGACTGGTGCATCTGTCTCCGGGCTTTTCACGTGAAAATCGATGCTGAAAGCGCCTGCGTCGAGATCTGGATCCGTCTTGAGCTCGATCTGAAGGTCGCGTTTGTTCTGTTCCGGATTGATCTTGCGCATTTCATGATAGAGCTCCTCCTTCAACTCTTCGCAGAGAACATCTTCCACCTCGATGCGCGTCTGCCGGTCGATTTCACTGAAATTGATCGCGTAATAGCTGGGAATGATGATTTTCCTGCCCACGACATCGACATTCTGTTTCATCACCTCTTTCAGCTTTTTTGAGATGTCTTTATAGGGAATCCGGTTCTTGTCGTCCGACAATCCGTTTGATGATCCCTTGTCATCATCGAGCTCTGAAACCCTTTTCCATATCTCTTTCGCCTTGTCTTTCAAACCCATAATGTAGACTCCATTGTATTATGTCACGCACAGAGGTCAGCGTTGCTGTCGATCTGAACACGCGTGAAATGATGTTTTTCAGTTCATGTCCGGAAGCATCGGACAAGATCTCTCATGTGCTCATAGCCCGGCCGTTCCTGCCGGTCGAGGAGGAAATCCTCCAGATCGGCGCACATGTCATTGGCCGTCGCGTACCTTTGATTTCTGTCCGGCCTGGCAGCCTTTTCGATGATGTCCATCAGTGATAAGGGGACACCGGCCAGATCATCAATTTTGATTTTTCCCTCAGTTTTCGCGCGCATCAGTGTGGGAATATCTTTCTGTGGGAACGCACGGCTGCCGGACAGCATTTCGAAGAGCATGATGCCCAGCGCATAGATGTCGGTCCTGGCATCGAGATCCTCACCTTCGAACTGCTCCGGTGCGAGATAGGGGAGTGTCCCCACGATATTGCCTTTATCGCTGGTATGCAGGCTGACGGAGACGGGACGGGCGATGCCGAAATCAGTGAGTTTCACCCTGCCGCTACGGCTGATCATCACATTGGCCGGTTTCAGGTCGCGGTGGATCACGCCGTGATATGTCTTGCTTTCGATCGCGATTACATGGCGATGCGCATAGTGCAGCGCCCTGGCGATCAGCACGCCGATGACCGCCGCCTGCTCCGGCGTTATCGAATCGCATTTGCGAAGGAACTCTTCCAGAGATGCACCGTTGATATATTCCATCTCGAGGTAAGGCAGGGAGTGCCAGTTCCCCTCCGTATAGCAGTGTACGATATTCGGATGATCCAGTTTTGCGAATATCCGTATCTCTGTTTCGAAGCGCTCGACAAGTGAATCCGATTGACCCGGTTTCATGACTTTCACCGCCCGGTACATCTCGAGCCTCGGATTCCAGATCAGATAGACATCGGCCATGCCGCCGCTGCCGAGTACACGCACGATATTTCCATTGCACAATTCCTGCAGCCGGCGTCTCTCTTTCTCGGATACAGAACCGGGAGCTGCCGGTGCGCTTTTCCCTCCGCGAGGCAGTACCATGGTTTCCACATCTTCGTCATCCGTATCTTTTGCTGTGATATCGGCCTTCCCTTTGGGGATCTGCCTGATCCCCGGTACGATGGTCTGCAATGCATGGAGCGCAGTCGCGGTATGCGGCACGTGAGGAAGCACAAAATCTTTGGACGGCGGTTCGAGAATTTCCTCGGTTGCGTCCACAGGAGGATCGAGCTGCAATGCTTCGACGACTTTGGTGACGCTGACCGGTTTTTGGGTGGCGATCCATAACACGGAGAAAAGCCAGGCGAAGAGATGATGCGCCGGATTCCAGAAATAGTTGAACTGCCGGAAAAGAATGATGCCGGTGACGATGCTGAGGAGCAGCACCACAATCCCGATGATGATTCCCGCCTGCTTTCTTAACAGGGGCGCCAGCAGAGCCAGTCCTGGGAAAAGGAGAAGTGCGAGAAGCCAGTTGATGGCGCCGGGTAGGCCACCGCCGTTTCTGACCCAGGTCTTTTCGAGAATGTCCAGCGCGGACGTGGCCCACACCTTGACTCCCGCATATTGAGAGGCGATCGGTGTGGTGAAAAAGTCGCTGCCGGCGGCCGGGTCATCCACACCAATGAATACCAGCTTGTCCCTGAGCATCTCCCTTCGCGCCGTATTGTTGAAAATGTCCATGGCGGAGACTGTGACGACTGGATTCGCCTGAGACCGGAAATTCACGAACGCGCTGGCTGCGTACGAAGATACAGGAATATCCTCATCGCGGAGGATCACTCTCCCGCGTCCATCCAGGACGAACTCGTCCGGTTTCAATCCTTTGTAGGCGGCCACGGCGGAGAGTCCGAATGACGGAAAGTATTCATTACCGGCACGAAGCACATGGATCACCTCTCTTATCTTCTGGCTGGTGTTACTGGTGGATACGTTCAGAAATCCGCTGTACCGTGAGAAACGTGTGAACATCGTGTCCGAGGCATCGAAGTCAGTCGCGCGGTATAGATTGATGCCATCGAGATCTTCGGCATTGGCCAGAAGAAGGAAACGGTGTCTGAATATGTTCGGCGGGATCTCGACTGGATCATGAACCTCATCGCCGGAGAGTCCGACGGCCCTGAACGGAATAATGCAGTTGTCCACGCGGCTCAGCGCGGCGGCGAGATTCGCGTCATGCGCCGGTGCATCCCGCTTCGGGAGCAGAATATCCAGGGCAACCACACGGGGCTCCATCGCATCGATCTGACTGATCATCTCAGCGAGTTTTGTCCTCGACCAGGGCCAGCCTCCGACGGCAGAAAGACTCTTCGCATCGATGGCTACCACAACCACGGAATCGGATGCGGCCTTCGGCGAAAACGCGAAGTTGAGGTCGTAAAACAGATTGTCGATGAAGCGCAATGGTTCAAAGAAAATGATACTGATGAGCAGCACGGTGCACAGTATCAGGATCGCTGTTTTCATTCTACCCATGGATCAGCGCTCCATGAACATTTCTGCAATTCTCTTGTCCCGCTCTTCATTCCATCTCTCCCAATCGTCATCAGCCGATTTCCGGAAATCGGACGCGTCCGATGGAACACCCTGTTTGTCGATGGTGATCAGCTGCATCGACCTGACAATCAGTGTCCATTCCTCCATGCTGACCTCATGCGGCCCGGCTATTTCGCGTGGCGGTCCGATTTCGTGAAGAGCACCGGGCAGGGGCGCTTTCTCTTCCTGCTTCTTGCTGCCGCTCACGGCCACCTCACCCTCATAGACCTTGACTTCGGCGGACTGATCGCTGTTCACCGTTGTGTTGTACACTGTGCCGTGCACGCCGGCGATGGCTGTGGGCAGCTCCAGCTCGAAGCGGCTGATGCTGTCTTTGAATTTTTTCATTTTGGACCACACCGACCCGATGGAAAAGTTCAGAGATGTGGTGCCTTCCTTTTTGGCAATGTCCCGGAACGCCTCGATGGTGAGTTCCGTATTCTCTTTCATGCGGACCACAGATTCCCGGTTGATGATCAACTCGACTCTGCCGGTTGCACGCGTCTTCAACACATCGCCCGGATAGACGAGACTATTTGCGACCAAATCGACCGGAGTCCCCGCGTCTTTTTTGGTGATATACGCCTTGCCCTCCACATAGGTCACCACGCCCTGCGTGGCATCCACCTTCTTCCGGAAAACGCTGACTGTGTCGGCAACATCCTCTTTTTCCGCGACGGCGTCTTGCACAGGTTTTCTGAATCGTATGGTCTGGCCGACGTATATGAGATTGATGTTTTTCACTTTGGGATTGTCGGCGGCAAATGCCTTGCCAAGCGCGTCGCTGTAATAGCCGTAGATCTCGATACACAGCAGACTGACTGATTCCCCTTTTTTCACCTGATGGGAGATATATGCATTGTCTTCGGTTGCTGCGATGAAGAGGAGCGCGGAAAACGCGGCGATGAAGATCACTGTGAACAGCTTTCTATGGTTCATATTGAATCCTGCGTTTGGTAATGAAAATGATATTGAGCGATCCGTTTCACAGGATCGTATGGTGCAGGTCTCGCATCGGCTTGAATTTAACATATAACAAGTTGAAAATCAAGAACTTTTTCTGTAGAAAAAGCTGTGAAGCTACGAACTACGTGAATATATATTCGATATCTGACGGTAAATATATCTTGCATTTTTAAGGATGATCTGTTAAATTTAGTTCCAGTGACCGGATTGTGACGACATTCTACCCCTAACCACATTGATGAGATGCCCAACAGGTTGACAGAAATATTAAAAATGCTGGTGCTCACGAAAGACGATGAATTACTGCGCCGTATCCGCAAGATTGTTCTATCCCTGAAAACCACTGTAGACGGCGTTAAGAAAATAAATGATGTCCGTGCCAAAATATTCAGGAACATGATCGATGTCCTCATTGTCAGCAGTGATTCCTATAAAAAAGATGAAGTGGATCAATTCATGGACGAATTGGGGATGATCATGTCGAAGAGCCCAACCACCCAGGTATTACTTTTAATGAATCCTGAGGACTTTGAGACCGGATTGCAATCTCTCATGGATCTTGACTTCTACCAGTACGCAAAATTACCGGTGAGTGATACTGAGTTAACATTATTGCTTGAGACCGCAATCGAAAGAATCCCATTGGTGAGAATGAAGCCTCCGGAAGAATTAAATGCTAACAGTGACAGGCTCGGAAAGCTGGTTGGTACGTCCGCAAAAATGCAAAAAATTTATCGCCAGCTTCATCAGGCAGCAGGAACGGAAGTTAATATTCTTTTGCTTGGCGAAACTGGAACAGGGAAAGATCTGGCTGCGCAAACGATCCATCAATTAAGCGATCGAAGTGATGAGCCTTTTGTTCCAATAAATTTAGGCGCCATTCCACCTGATCTGGTGGCGAGTGAACTTTTCGGTCATACAAAAGGTGCATTTACCGGCGCCGTCAAGGAGACCAGGGGCATTTTCGAAAAAGCTGAAAAAGGCATGGTATTTCTCGATGAAATAGAGGCGATCGATGAAAGGATCCAAATAAGTCTGCTTCGTCTGATAGAGCAACGTAAGTTCCAAAAGCTTGGTGGAAAAGAGGATGTTTTGAATAGAGCCCGATTGATCGCATCCTCTAATGAAAATTTGCAGGAACTCATTGCTAATGGGACATTTCGAAAGGATCTGTATTACCGTCTCGATGTTTTTCACATCACGATGCCTCCATTAAGAGAAAACCCGGAAGATATTCCATTGTTAGTCAATGAATTTCTATCGAAAGATAATCGCAAATACAACAGCAATATCAAAGGAATATCTTCAGAATGCCTGCGTTCTTTTAAGAAATTTGATTGGCCTGGCAATGTGCGGGAATTGAAAAATGTTATCCAGAGAGCGGCAATCGTTTGTGAGGGCGATGAGATTCAAATGGAGCATCTGCCTCCAAGGTTCCGAAATGTCACAGACAAAAAAAGCGATACTACAGTGACATTCGAGGTAGGCACGCCGCTGGCGAAAGTTGAGAAGGAAATGATACTTAAGGCGTTGTCGGTATCCAATAACAACCGAACGAAAGCTGCCGAGCTTCTGGGCATCAGCCGAAGGGCGATATACAATAAACTGAAAAAGCACAATATCAAATAAGTGCACGATTGGTACATACCTCGTTTTTGACCTTTCTTTTTAACAGATAATTTAAATTACGCAAAAACAAATAATTAGAAAAAATTAAATTATCCTTCCATTTTTCAGGATACAAATGTGTACCATTTTTTCATTGTATTGTATTGATCGATACATATGAGTGTACTGATCGTGCACAATCATCCTCTTTTCACGGGTTGCGCTCCACGTATTTGCCAATGAATTGTTTTTACCAGGCACTCCAAAATAAATAATAACAATATATTATAAAAAATAATATGACAGATGGCATATTTATTGCGTTTTACAAAGTGAGAATATGAATCCGGTTGAACTATATTTAAGAAGAGATAATTCCATGGAAATTGATTCAACGGTATTGGTTCTAACTAACGATGTGGAAAGCAATATATTGATAACATTGTCAAAATTGGGTGTTGATCCTGCGATCAGAACTGAAATGGGAACAGTGTTGAGAGATGTGCATCACAAACGTGCGAAGATGATATTTATGGATTTAAACAACTGTGATGACGATGCGTTGGAGTTTGTTCTCAATGTACGTGATATCGATCAGCATTTGCCGGTCATCATAGTCGATGGATCGATGGAGGGCAGGAGACATGTCTCTGAACAAGCCAATGTATTTCTGATATCAAATGCGCGGCATGAAATAGAAAATATTGCCTGTCAATTATTATAGCGCAGCTGCACAGAGATTCAAGAATTTCACCTGTGCCTTCGCCTCTTTATAGATTATGGACAATGCAGTCCATACTAAATTAAAAATTAACAGAAGGAGTCAAGAAATGAATAACAGAAGAGAGTACATTGAAAAATTCGCTAACCAGCTCAGAAAATGGGACACTGAAATTAATGAACTGGAACTGAAGACGGAGCATGCCAAAGGCGAACTGAAGGAAAAATATCAGAAAATGATTCATGACTTACGCAATCAAAAGGATGAATTGCGAGAGCAATTGAAGGTGTTGAACGAGGCCAACGAAAATGCATGGAGTGAATTAAAACGAGGTTTCGAGGAGAGTTGGGAAAATATGATGGAATCGATTCGGGAAGCTGGCTCGTATTTTCAGAAATAACAAATAAAGAACGTTTTCTATTATATCATCTCAAAGGAGATCATCATGTTAAGAAGTATGAAAGAGTTACGAGGATATAAAATTCATGCGAATGATGGGGAAATTGGCAAGTCACATGAGTTTTACTTCGACGATCAATTCTGGTTAATCCGATATTTAGTCGTCAATACAGGTAAATGGTTGCCTGGCCGCTTGGTTCTCATATCCCCTTTTTCCCTGGACCAGCCAGTATGGTCAGAAAAACTGTTTCCGGTGAATCTGAAAAAGAAGCAGGTCGAAGACAGTCCTGAGATTGATATTGCCAAACCTGTTTCAAGGCAACGTGAAATCGAATTGGCGGAATACTATAATTGGCCGATGTACTGGGCTGGTGCAGGGACATCTGTACCTGGTACTATGACGATTCCATCGAAAATAGTGAAAGATGATGATACGAAAAGAAGCACCGAAGAGCCGGAACGAGGCGATCCACATCTTCGAAGCTCGAGAGAGGTTTTGGGATACAGTATTGAGGCTTCGGATGGCGAAATTGGTCATGTTGAAGATTTTATCATCGAAGACGGGAGTTGGATCATACGTTACATGATCATTGATACAAGAAAGTGGCTTCACTGGCTACCCGGGGGGAGAAAGGTGCTTGTCGCAACGACGTGGATTGATCGTGTGGATTGGTCGGAAGCAAAAGTATTCATCGATCTCAGCCGAGATCAGATCGAGAATAGTCCGGAGTTTGATCCCTCTGTGCCCGTCAATCGTGAATACGAGGTGTTGCTGCACGATTTCTACGGACGACCGAAATACTGGTTGAGCAAATAGTGCCTGCAATATATCAGACACACGGTTTCGTGTGCACAATTAAAGTAGAATAATATCACTATCACATGAGGAGGTAACGTAATATGTCAGTATTAAATTTTATAATCGCCATAGTTGCATTAATCATTGCTGTCATGGCTTATAAGAAAGCAATTGGTGGATCGGAAAAATTGCAGGAGCAGATAAATTCGATTCGAGAAAAAACAGCCGGGGCGCTGGGAAAAGCTGAGGAAAGACTCCGCCCCAAAGAATAAGCGTAAAATTATCAGTAAAGTTCAAAAGGGCATTGGATTTTATAACGAGGAAAATTCAATACCCATGCTTTAGTTTATAAAATGCAGGAGGAGTGCAATGAATGCAACAAAGATATTTCCATATATACTAGTGATGTTGCTAATACCAGTTTACGGAGGTGGTGTGACGATACCTGGAGCTTACCAACTGAATGATCAGGAGATTTCCCATGCCATTGAGTCAGA
>JAZBPW010000026.1:0-21858 GCA_036351795.1 Candidatus Zhuqueibacterota bacterium
GGCTTGGTCAGTATCAGATCATCGCCGGGTTTGGCGCCCTCGTTTGTCACAAGATCTTTCGGATTGATCACCGCTGTGACAGCCAGTCCGTATTTCAGATCATCGTCTTTGATCGTATGCCCGCCGAGTATCACTGCGCCCGCCTCGCCCGTTTTCTGGCTGCCTCCTTTCAGCATCTCGGTGAGGATGCTCAGATCGAGTTTGGCGGGAAAACCGATGATATTGAGCGCAGTCACCGGACGCCCTCCCATCACATAGACATCGCTCAGCGCGTTTGCCGCCGCGATCTGTCCGAATGTATATGGATCATCCGCGATCGGAGTCAACACATCCACTGTCTGAATAATCGCGAGATCCTCGCGAAGCTTGTACACGCCGGCGTCACCGACGGTATCAAATCCGAATATCAGATTCGGATCGTTCATTTTTGGCAATTGCCGCAGAACCTGCGACAGGTCTTCCTGACACACTTTCGCCGCTCAGCCGGCGGCCTTCACCATCGCCGTCAGTCGTATATCCTCTTTCAACCGTTACTCCTCATGATCGCTTATATCATTTCAGTGAATATCATAAAACAGTATACCTATTTTCAGGCGTAAAATCAAGTCGATTTTCCTTGATTTCGAAAATAAATTTCATTATCATATGAGACTGAGAAGGATTCGATTCGAAACAGAGTTCACACTGAAAAAGGCCAGATAACGATGAAAAAAATATTGCTTATATTGATACTGTTGACATCCTGTCAAAAAATGGCTGTGGATAATTCCGGCTGGCAGACACATTTTGAGAGGTCCGGCGGCAATGAAACACCACGTTATTCAGAAACGATGGAATACTTCAGCAGGCTGGCGCAGGCTTCTCCATACGCTGAGATGTTGTCATTTGGCGTCAGTCCTGAAGGACGGGACCTCGGCATGATGATTATCTCTTCGGACCGGGCGTTTTCACCGGAAAAGGCAAAAGACCTCGGCAAACCGATTGTACTCATCCAGTGTTGCATTCATCCCGGCGAGTCAGACGGCAAAGATGCCGCCATGATGCTCGCCAGGGATATCCTGATCCATCACAAACACCCTCAGCTGATGCAAGACCTGGTCATCGCCATCATTCCTATTTTCAATGTGGACGGACACGAGCGTTTCGGGCCGTATAACCGCATTAATCAGGATGGACCTGAAGAGATGGGTTTTCGCGTCACGTCTCAGCGACTGAATCTGAACCGGGATTTCGTGAAAGCGGATGCGCCTGAGATGCGCGACTGGCTGCGGATGTATCATCAGTGGAAACCGCATCTGCTCATCGACTGTCATGTGACCGACGGTATGGATCATCAGTACGTCATCGCATACAACATCGATGTGCACCCTGAATTCGGAGGCGCTGTATCCGCATGGGCGAAGAACACGTTTCTGCCCGCCATCATTCCAGCATTTGAAAAGACTGGACATTACATTTGCCCCTATGCCGGCTTTATCGACAAGAAGATACCTGAAAAGGGACTTCGTGGTGGTGTCTGGCCGCCGATGCTTTCCAATCCCTATGCCACTGTGAGGAATCGCGCCGGGTTCCTGATCGAATCACATAGCCTGAAACCGTACAAACAGAGGGTCGAGGCGAACTACGAGCTGCTGCGCGTTATCGTGGCACATCTTGCCGAACACCCGAACGCGCTCCTGGATGCGGTGGCACGTGAAGATGAAAGAGCGTCATCAATGGGGTGTCAATCCGGTGAGGGCACAGATTTTCCACTTACTTTCAAACTGAATGAATCACAGGGTGACAGCATATTATGGCGCGGAAAGGATTTTGTCATCCAATATGGCCCGGTTTCCGGTAGCGACTATATTCGATATCTACCGGAAAATAAAGATATCAAGACCATCTACTACAACGATGTGCAACCGGACATCAGCATCATCCCGCCAGCAGGGTATCTTATCCCGCCGCAATGGACCGAAGTATTGGATGTACTGGAAATTCACGGTGCGAGGCTGTACCGCCTCACTGAAAAGCTTGCGGACACATTCGAGGGATACCGGTTCACTGACGTCAAATTCGCCTCCTCTCCGTATGAAGGCAGGCAAAAGGTCAGCTATCATGTTGAGGCTGTTAATGAAAAGCGGACGTTCATCGAGGGATCGGTTTTTGTGCCTTTATGCTCTCCTGAATCGAAGATCATCATGCAGATATTGGAACCGTATGCGCCTGATGCGCTGGTCCGATGGGGATTCCTCAATGCCATATTCGAGAGAAAGGAATATTTCGAGAGCTATGTCATGGAGCCCATGGCACAGGAGATGATGGCCGGCGATTCGGCGCTGAAAACGGAATTTGAAAAAAGACTGAAAGATGACGAATCGTTCGCCGGAAATCCGCGCGAAAGGTTGATGTTTTTCTACAAAAGGTCGCCATACTGGGATAACGAAAAAGACCTCTATCCCGTGGCGCGTGTGACAGGATCAATTGAGAACAGTTATCTGGAGTCATATCGTTGATACCTGCAGGCATCGGAATAGAAACAGGACAATGAGGAGGACTCAACATGTCCCAGGTAAAAATATGGCACAACCCGCGCTGCCGTAAGAGCAGAGAAAGGCTGAAGTATTTACAGGATAAAAACATTGATTTCGAGATCATCGAGTATCTGAAAACGGGCATCGACCCCGATGATCTCAGTCAAATCATTACAAATTCCGGTCAGGAAATCCGGGATTTCATTCGAACGAATGAAGCCGATTACAAAGCATTGAACCTGAAGAACAAGGAGTTGTCTGCTGAAGAATTCGCCAAACTTGCAGCGGAATATCCGAAGCTGCTGCAGCGACCGATCGTCATTTCGGGTCAAAAATCCATCCTGGCACTACCGGCCGATAGGATTGACGACATCCTCTGAACAGACAACGTTTCAGGCTGAGCCTATTTTTTCACCATGTCTTCTCCGCAACAGGAAAAGGTGCACGGCGATCCTTCGGGATGGCAGCCGCAGTCTTCCGCAGGCTTATGGGAATCCTTGCATTCTTTGATCACCTGCAGCTCCAGACCGCAGTGTTCGCATACATAGATTTCGCCCTTTTTCATATCATGACAACTCGGCATCTCATCTCCTCCATTAAATTAGTTCAGTATTCGACCTTCGTATCACACAATGTATCTTATTCTTAAATTTCTTTCATTTTTTCAACGACCGAATGAGCATTGCCAGGAAAAACAGCACTGCCTGCAGCAGTATAATCGTCGCTCCGCTGGGAACATCCAGATAATATGACGCGAACAGTCCGAACAGTGCGCTGGAGGTCCCCAGAATGATGGAGACCACGGTCATTCGGCGAAACGTTTGCGCAACCAGTCTCGCTGTCGCGGCCGGGATCACCAGAAAAGCGGCGATGAGGACGATCCCTACCACTTTGATCGCCACCACAACGGTCAACGCCACCAGCACGGAGAGCAGATAATCATCCCTGGTTACACTCAGCCGGTCAGTCTGCGCCAGCTCCCTGTCGAATGACGCGTATGCCCATCTTTTCCACAAAGGTGATACCGCACCTGTGATCAATACCATTCCACCAGTAATCCAGATATCCCTTTGCGTCACCGCCAGTATCGAACCGAAAAGATATGTGAACGCATCCGTTGTATACTCTTTCTTCAGAAACAGGAAAATTATTCCCAGAGCCATGGAGACCGCGAAAAATATGCCCACAGCTGTATCATTTCCAAGCTCGGTCTTCTCTCTCACCCAAACGATGGCCAGGGCGACCAGCACGGTAAAAGGCAACGCAATCCATAACGGCTCTGTGTTCAGCAGCAGTCCCAAGGCAACGCCTCCGAAGGCGGCGTGCGCCAATCCGCTTCCCAGAAAACTCAATCCACGCTGGACAACGAATACGCCATAGTAGCTCGCGAGAAAACCGACGAGCATACCACCGATCAGGGCGCGCTGCATAAAGGGCATGGAAAGGAAGTCGAACATCAGGATTTCACCAGAAATTTCAATTCGTGCTCATGCCCCATGTGCCCAAAGGCTCTTCTAAGATTATCCTCTGCCAGCGCCTCCGAAGGCACGCCGAAGCTGATCTGCCGTCTGTTCAACAGCAGCACATAATCCGCGTGATGCGTGGCCGTATGCCAATCGTGAGTGATCATCAGCAGCGTGGCATTACTCTCCCTTTGAAATTTTTCGAGCATTCGGTACATGTCCTCCTCGCCCACGGAGTCGATCCCTGTCGCCGGTTCATCGAGCATCACCAGTTTCGGTTCACGGACGATGCTCCTCGCAAGGCAGATACGCTGTAATTCACCTCCGGACAGTCTTCCCAAAGGACGATCCGCCAGATGCCCTGCACCCACTTTTTTCAATGCTTCCATCGCTTTATCGCGATGATTTTCCTGCATCTGCCACGGCCACTTCCGGTTAATGCCGGTATAGACCAGCTCGATGGCAAGTGCGGGAAAGCTTCGATCCATCGTCTTCATCTGCGGAACATATCCCACCTGATCCGGATTCACTTTCAGCGGATCAAAACCGAACAGCGTTACTTCACCCATGGTGGGCTCTACCAGCCCCAGTAATACTTTCAGAAAAGTACTTTTTCCGGCGCCATTCGGTCCCACAATAGCGACGAATGCATTGACAGGGATATCCAGGCTCAATCCATCGAGGGCGAGAAAATCGCCAAACCTCACAGAAATATCCTTTACATGCACTGCCATCCCGCTCATCGTAGTATCTCCGCTATTTTTCGGGCGTTGTGGATCATGAGCTCCTCATAGGTCATCCGCCCCCCGACGCCACCGATGGGATCCAGCTCACAGATTTTTACATCCGTGGATTCGGCAATGAGAAGCGCCGGTCGATTCGACAATTGCGGATGCGTAAAAATCGCCCGGACATCCTCATTAACGATCATCGATATATTCTTGCGCAGTTCTTTTGGACTCGGTTCGGTTCCCGGTGAAGTTTCGACGATGCCGGCAAGTCTGAATCCGTATCGTTTCAGGAAATACTGAAAAAATGGATGCGATAACATCACGGCAGAGCCGACATGAGGTTCAAGTATCTCTGTTATCTGAACATGCAGGCTGTCCAGGCCTGACATGAAAACACCCGCATTCTCGCGATATACAGCTCGTCCGTCCGGATCGAGCGCGCATAAGGTATCGACAATTCCCGGAATCATCGATTTCACCAACAGCGGATCTGTCCAGAAATGCGGATCGATTCCTGCATGATGATGGTGATGATCTCCATGAGGCTTCCTTCCGTGAGTCTCTATCCGTATAAGCGAATCTGAAGGGATCAGGTGCAGCAATTCGATGATGTGCGGATTACTCAAATTGAGCGCCCAATCATCCAGGTTCTCTCCACCGACGACGAAAGCCGTGGCCGACGCCACATGACGCATGTCCGATGGTCTTAGCTCATAGGTGTGCGGCGACGCGCCAGGAGGCAAGAGCTTTGATACGTGACCATGGTCACCGACGATGGACATCAGGATCGTCTCAAATGGATGAATTGTCGTTATATAGCGCGATTGAGATTGCACATCGGAAATACACAGAAATGCGCACAGTGTGACAAATGTCTTGACGAATATCTTCATTCCGGTAAATGTCTCTTTTTCAATGTATGTTTTTCTTCGGCAGACAGTTTCATATCATATCCGTATAGCGCGCGTTCCCAGGACCCGTAAAGCGGATTCGGAAACAGGAACCATTTTACACCCCAGTTGGCCTGATACCTGTTCACGAGCGCGTTACGCTCAACTAGTGATACATGCGCGGGGATGAAATCATTCAGATCGTCACCCAATATCTGCAGCACACGATGCGTTTCAGCCACATAAGCCCGGCGCGAACTCTTGTCCTCGCCCCAGCCTTTCAGCCTGTTTTTTATCAGGAGTCGGCTCGCCAGTGAATCGAGAGGAAAACCATGATACGTAAGGTTCTTTGCTGTGGCAGCTCTGAATTCTTCCCTGCGGTTCGAGATATAATAAATCTGAATCCCTCTGGACTCGGCTGCCCTGACATACTCGAGCGCGCCGGGCAATGCCGGAATCCGCGCTCCTTTGATCCAGGCGATCCATGTATTCCAGTCGAATTCGGCGCCGGCATGGATCATTTTCGATTTGAACGCAGAGTTGTCCAGCAAAGTTTGATCGATATCCAGTATGATGGCCGGTGGCAATCCGCCATGACCGGCAGCAGACTCCACAACAGCGGATTCTCCCGTATTCGCAAGCGCCCCGGAGAGCTCATCCAAGGCAGAAAGATACGTCTGTCTTACGATCGCACGGTATTCAGCCGACGTGCCAAGCCACAGCGTTGCATTCAACGAGTCGTCCTGTTCGACGTCCGAATCGCATCCAGCAAGAGCGAACATTAAAATAAGTATGATGCAACAACTGTTTTTCATCCTCTGCCACCCCGCGCGATTTTCATGATTAGAACTGTAATTTATCAATTCTTTGGAATTTAATCAAGAATAATATTCAAATTCGGAATAAATTTTCGCTTCTTTCTCTGAACTCGCTTCGATCCACAGGATCTGATTTACTTCGGCATCGCCATCATTCGATTTGATAATCAAGCCATTTGAATAAACTGCTTGCATTTTACCCGGATTTTTGTTATACCTAACTTAATATTTTCTGACTAAAATCTTGATATTTCATATTTACCGGAAAGCAGAATAATGACTGACAAATCTACGGAGAATCTTACCTGGCGCTATCCCGGCACTTTCTGGGTCGCAAACGGCATCGAACTGTTCGAACGCGCGGCATATTACGGCATGTTCATCGCGCTGACACTCTATCTTACGCGTGAAGTCGGATTTTCAGATGTTGAAACCGGCTGGGTGGTGGCGTACTTCGCCTCTACCATTTATCTTGCGCCAACATTCACAGGCGCATTGAGCGACAAGATCGGTTTTCGCAACGGTCTGATGCTGGCATTTGGGCTGCTCACCTTCGGCTATGCGCTGCTGGGCGCTGTGCCGGAGAAGCTGACAGCCATACTCTCATTGACATTTATCATGATTGGAGGTGCCTTTGTCAAACCCATCATCTCCGGAACCGTGGCCAAATGTTCCGACAGCGCAAACAGGGCGCGCGCCTTTGCCATATTCTATCAGATCGTGAATATCGGCGCATTCCTAGGCAAGACCATCGCCAAACCGCTGAGGACCGAACTGGGTTTGAAATATATCAACTTCTACGCGGCAGGCATGGCGCTCATCGCGTTGATACTGGTGGCGCTTTTTTACAAGAATGTGGATACATCGGGCGTCGGAAAGAGCACCCGCGAGGTACTGAACGGACTGCTGCGCGTTGTGAGAAACCTGCGTTTCATGGCACTCATTCTGATAGTCGCCGGTTTCTGGGCCATCCAGGGCCAGCTCTACGCCACCATGCCGAAATATACGCTCAGGATGGTTGGCGAAGCAGCGGCGCCGGAATGGCTGGCGAATATCAATCCGTTCATTGTCGTCCTGTTTGTTGTCCCGATCACGCATCTCATCCGAAAGCGAACCCCGGTGACCTCGATTGCCATCGCGCTGTTCATCATCCCGATTTCCGCGTTCACCGTAAGTCTGAGTCCACTCATTCAGGCTGCCGCTGGAAATTCGGTCTCGATTTTCGGACTTTTCAGTCTGCATCCGGTCACCATCGCTCTCATCGTGGGGATTGCGCTGCAGGGGCTGGCCGAATGTTTCCTGTCGCCCCGCTTTCTTGAATTCGCCTCGAAACAGGCGCCAAAAGGAGAAGAGGGACTCTACATGGGATATCAGCATCTCACGACATTCTTCGCCTGGCTATTCGGTTTTGCCATCTCGGGTTATCTTCTGGAGACCTTCTGTCCCGATCCGACCACGCTTTCCGAAACAGTGCAAAGACAGCGGGAGCTGGCGCTTCAGGGACTGGCCGATATGCCGCAGGTCTACGAAAACGCACATCATATCTGGTATGTATTCACGGGCATCGGGTTGATCGCATTCGTATCTCTGTTGATCTATAAATGGATTACCGCTAAAATCGATAATGACACATAAAAAAAAGCGCGGCCATCACCTGACCGCGCATTATACTTCGTAGCTATCGGGACTTCATTCAAGTCATTTATCATACAACTTCAATAGATTCACCGTATTCTCAGCAATCCGCTCTATCTTGGACATGGTGCTGACGAACAACAAACTGAGCCGGGACTTGGTGACGCCGCTTTTAAGGCGTTTCATCTGCGTCCTGTCATATTTGGAGATCAGGTCCTTCAGTTCGGTCAACTTTTCCGTCAACTCGTCGAGCCTGGTAAATTGACCCTCCCTGAGTTTTTTTGATGAGGTCAGCATGATCTCTTCAAATTTCTTCTGAACCTCGCTTAATTCCTCCCTCTGAACATCATCGAATGTTTTATGATTATTGTCTATATGCGAATATCCTTTTGTCGCAAGTGAATTCAGATTTGTTGAAATCACTTGCAAAAATCCGATATTCTTCGCAAAGCATGGACCCATCTCCATATCTTCATCAGGATAAGATTTCATCAGCCGGAAGAGATCCTCTGTAATTGAATCGACACTTTCTGATACACCACGAGCATCCTTACTCAGATTCCTTAATTTTTTTCTTCGACCCTGGTTCATCGCATCGATACCTTTTTGGGAAATCTCATTTACATCAGTCACCAATGCAGCCATCTCTTGCAGCACCGAAGTCAATCCGGAATCACCAGCCAATATCGTATATAATCGTTTCTCCTTGCTCGTGAAATCCTTTTCTCTTCTACGATGAATTTTCGCTGACCTGTATACAATGAACGCCGCTGCTGCCACCAATATGAGAATTGCAGGAAGCTTCACAAAATATATAAATAGTGAGAACAGAAAACATGTACTGAAGGCCATGAACGCGGTAAAAAACCATCCGCCGAGCACTGTTAAAACACCAGTAACGCGATATACAGCGCTCTCTCTGCCCCATGACTTATCCGACAGCGATGTAGACATCGCCACCATGAATGTGACAAATGTCGTTGACAACGGAAGTTTCAATGACGTGCCGAACGACACCAAAGCACTGGCAACCATCAGGTTGACCGCGGCGCGGAGCATATCGAATGCAGGTACCTCTCCATCAGCGGCGGGTTTTAGATCTGCTTTTTCAGGATTGATCCTTTCTGAGATCTTATCCTGTACAGAACTTGGGATAATCTTCCGGATAATATCTGATAGTGAAATCATCATCCTCACAATGCCACGGGCAAGTACAGACGACTCGAACCGTTCCACACCGATATCCTGCCTTCCAAGACTCACCTCTGTCTTCGTCACACTTCGTGCTTTCTTCGATTTCCAAAGAGTGACAACCATGACTAATCCGGCGACCAGAAGTATCCAGGTATTCGCCCTGACAGGATTTGCCAGCGCTTCCATCGTCGTTACAAAAGGATCCGTGCCCGCTGCGTTTCCAATTTTGAATGCAGTCAGAGCACCGAGCGGGGCGCCGATGAAGTTAACCAGATCATTCGCAGCGAATGCCAGCGCCAGCGCGAAAGTACCGATCAATACGATGATCTTGAGCACATTTATTTTTGTGAACGTAATAATCATCTGCCATACAATGGTCCAACCGATGAAGCTAAATGCAAGAAACTCTTTTTGATGCGAGAGGATGTAGTCACGCGTTTCGGGTGTGATCAGAGACGATCCCTTGGCGCCTTTGATCATGATAAAAAATGTGATTGCCGTTAACGCGATACCACAATAGATTGATCCATATCTCTTGAACGTCTTTTGATATTCAAAAGTAAATATCAATCTGGTGATAAACTGGATCAGAGATCCGAATATAAATGCAAACACGACAGAGAGTCCGATACCCGATATAATAGTGATCACATTCTTCGTATTAATGTGTGAGAGCAGCGAAAGCCCCTCGCTATTGCCCCAGACTTTTACGGCCGCAATAGCCACAGCACCGCCGAATATTTCAAAAACAATGGAAACGGTTGTAGACGTCGGCAGGCCGAATGTGTTATAGAGATCAAGCAGAAGAATATCCGTTAGCATGACCGCGAGGAAGATGATCATCACCTCGTGCATCACATAATACTCAGGATTAAAAATGCCTTTCCTGGCAACCTCCATCATGCCACTTGAAAATGTTGTGCCAAAAAGCACGCCGAGAGCAGCGATGATCATGATAATCTTCCTTGAGGCGACCTTGGATCCAATCGCAGAATTCAAAAAGTTCACCGCATCATTGGATACTCCGACGATCAGATCAGCCAATGCCGTACCGAAAAGTACAACCAGGATGAAAATGTATAATTCCATGTTAAACTCCAGAACCGACAAGGGTCAATATTGAGCGATACATTTTTCCGAGTGACTCAACGCATCTATATCTGAAAAATTCATTACGATATAATCGTCACAGACATATGATGACTTGAATCAACATCTATTGATATAACAAATTTGGCCTGATATTTCACTCAATTATTTAGTTGAAAATAAGAAACAAAATAGTTATTTAATATAAAAAATGCAATATATTTTTCCCTGTTCACCTCGAAAAACAAAGCCAGCGGCTTTTAACAAACCACTGGCTTTTCCTTTTAAGAGGTAATTAATTAAAAGGGGCTACTTTAACAGCGTCAATTTTTTGCTCACCACCATTGAACCAACTTCCAGTCTGTAGAAATAGATGCCGCTGGCGATATCAGACGCATTCCAGTGAATGTGATGAACCCCGGCACGCAGGTTACCGCTGATCAATGTGGCAACCTTCTGTCCCATCATATTGTAGACATTCAATTCGACCTTTGTCATATTCGGCAATTCGAACTTGATGTTCGTTGTCGGATTGAAAGGATTCGGATAATTCTGATGCAGCGTGAAGTTCTCCGGAATCACATTGACATTGCGAATATATCTGACAGATGTCGGTATCTTTGCCAGATCTTCATATGCCGGGCCATCGACTGCAGGCCTCGGATCCAGTGTCTGATCCTGAATGCGGCTGATGTTATTGAGCATCGGGTCATCAAGTGCATTCATATTTGCAGGATCTGACATATAGTCGTTGGTCCATGTTTCGCTCGACTTCGCAATATCGTTCAGGCTCGTGACATCCGCCAGATCGTACCAGAGATTATTCTGGATATGCAATGATACGCCAAGACGATCGCGGCTATCCGGATCATATTTATCTTCGATAGTCAGTCCTTTACCCTTGTACTGACCAAAAATCGAGTTCTTCACTTCGCCGCCCATGTTCTCACGAATCCTGATGACGCGGGAACCGGTCTTGGCAGCAGAACCGCCGCCGAGAAATGTCGCGTTGTAAATCACGGGATAGGCTTTGGGATCGGAATCGGTTGAATTCTCATCAGCACCGTCCCATTCACCGCAATGGTCGCCGACAGTATCTGCACTGGCCGACTGCAGCGCGAACAGGAACTGCATCTTGTTTCTGAGTCCGAAGTCGATATCAAAAGCATCATCACCACAGAATGCGGCGATCAAGTGATCACCATTGACCGTGCCACCAAACCATTCGAAACCATCGTCCAAATTGGCGAATACTTCGACATGGGAAACCGTCGTGCCTGCGCCGACGCCACCCATTGTGAGACCGTTGATCTCGTTTCCAGAACCGATCTCCGTTCCGCCGTGGCGAATGGATGCGTATTTAAAAACACCTGAGCAGTCGCCTTCATCCGTGCCGCCGTATTCACCGCGCGGCTCTGTATCCGGGATACCTTCGATATTGGCAAGACCGCCGGGGAAGTTGATTGGTGCATTACCCAGAAGGATCACACCGCCCCAGAGTCCGGCTTCATCAAATGCAGGAACAAGGGGATTTCCCAGGTCATCGTTATTCGACGTGAAAATAATCGGATTCAGTCCGGTACCCTCGGCGTAGATCTTGCCGCCACGGGCAACGATCAGCGCACTCGCGTTCTCTTTTTCGCCCGGAGCGCCCTTCACGATTGTGCCGGCTTCGATGTTCAGCGTCGCGCCATCATCGACGAACACGCGGCCCTGAAGCAGGTATGTGTTGTCAGCTGTCCAGTACACATTGGCGCCTGCCGGGATATCACCATCCGTCACAGAAACAACCGAAGCGCCGGCGATATCAGATGCAGTTGCTGGTTTCATGAATCCATACTGAGCCAGAGCCGTCCAGCCGGCTGCCCAGTTGGTTGATCCAAAAGCACCTTTATAATTCACTCTTTCAAAAAATTCATCGTTCGCCGGATAATCGCCCAGATCCTGATATGCCAGTCCATCATGCTGCGGCCTGGGATCCAGTGTCCGATCCTGAACGCGACTGATGTTGTTCAGAAGGGGATCGCCAAAGACATTTCCATTGACAGGATTGGACATGTAGTCATTCGTCCAGGTCTCGTCCGCTTTTGCGATGTCGGCCATGCTCGTCACATCTGACAGGTCGAACCAGAGGTTGTTCTGGATATGCAGTGACACGCCGAGACGATCGCGGCTGTCCGGATCATATTTATCTTCGACAGTCAGTCCCTTACCCTTGTACTGACCTAAAATCGAGTTCTTCACTTCGCCGCCCATGTTTTCACGAATCCTGATGACGCGAGAGCCGGTCTTCGCGGCTGATCCACCGCCCAGGAACGTGGCGTTGTAAATCACGGGATAGGCTTTGGGATCGGAATCGGTTGAATTCTCATCAGCGCCATCCCATTCACCGCAATGATCGCCAACCGTATCTTCACTGGCTGACTGCAGTGCGAACAGGAATTGCATCTTGTTTCTGAGTCCGAAGTCGATATCAAAAGCATCGTCACCGCAGAAAGCCGCAACCAGATGGTCGCAGTTCACAGTACCGCCGAACCATTCGAAACCATCATCCAGGTTGGCGAATACTTCAACATGAGAGATCACTGTGCCGCGTCCGACACCGCCCATGGTAAGACCATTGATCTCGTTTCCAGAACCGATCTCCGTACCACCATGACGAATGGAGACATATTTTACAACACCTGAGCAGTCGTCTTCATCCGTGCCGCCGTATTCACCACGCGGTTCCGTATCCGGAATACCTTCGATATTGGCTACACCACCGGGGAAATTGATGGGCGCATTACCCAGAATGATCACACCTCCCCAGAGACCGGCTTCATCAAATGCCGGAACCAGCGGATTGGTTAAATCATCGTTTTGCGATGTGAATATGATCGGACGGGAGGGCGTACCTTCTGCGTAGATCTTGCCGCCGCGGGCAACGATCAGCGCACTTGCGTTCTCTTTTTCGCCCGGAGCACCTTTGATGATCGTGCCCGGTTCGATGATCAGAACGGAACCGTCGTCTACAAAGATGCGTCCCTGAAGCAGATATGTATTGTCAGCTGTCCAGTACACGGTCTCCCCCGGAAGAATATCATCATCCGTCACAGGAACGAGCGACGCTTCGGCAACGTCAGAGGCCGTCTGCTCAGCCATGAAACCGTATTGTGACAATGCACTCCACCCTGCGGCCCAGTTACCCTGTCCGAAGGCGCCTTTGTAATTTACCATCTCGAGATATTCCTCTGCTCCGAAAGCCATCATCGGCGCAAGAAGCAGGAATACCACTAAAACTTTAACAAGCTTTGAATTCATTGAACTCTCCTTATGATTAATATTAATTAATGACCTGCCCGAAAACCACTCTCTCTTGCCCTTATCACCACCTCCTTTCCTGTAACATTAAAAATCAGTGTATCCATACGTATGTGCTGTTTATAATGAATATCCGATTCCAAGGGAAAAAGTACGTCCCCTGGTGAATCGTGTAAAGATATATTCCTTGCCTTTGAATACCTGGGTCTTTTTGTAATCCTCATTCAGCAGATTATTAACGGCAAACTTCAGGTTCATGTCTTCCATGAATTGCCAGTCAAGATTGAGATTCACCGTGTTCACAGGCTGTTCGTAAACAAATGGCTGTCCATTCTTGTTGACTTCAGACAATCTCTCGCCAAAGACATTGTAGTACACACTTCCGGAAAGTCCGTTTGCACGGTTTTCGTAATTCAAATTTAAGTTCACGAGATACGGAGACTGTCCTTCCAGCTCACGTTTGCCCGGCATATCCGGATTATTGAGCCTCATGATCTCCAGCTCCTTCGCAGGGATATCCACTTCTGATTCCACGAAAGATAGATTGGTGCCGAGAGAAAAATTGCTGAGCGTGTGATGTACAACATCCAGATTTTTTCTCAATTCAAATTCCACACCCATGGTTATCGCCTGATCCACATTGATCCACGTGATCTCCCGGTTCACAGCTTCGATGATGAAGGCTTCCTCGATAGGATTGGAAAAGTCTTTGTAAAACATGCTTACAGCGTAAATCTCACCCGGTCTGGAAAACCATTCCCACCGGAGGTCAAAATTGTTGATCAAGGTCCGCTTCAAATCCGGATTTCCGATGTGCGTGAATCCGGCGGCGAAATCAAAGGCCGCATAAGGCGCCAGTTCTCTGAAATTCGGTCGTGCAAGTGTCCGCGTGGCACTCGCCCTCAAATTCATATCCGGTCTTAACTGATAGATTAAGTTCAATGATGGGAGCACATCGGAAGTCTCGATCTTGCCATCCGCCTTTCTTTCGTCGAGACTGACAAGATCGATATCCGTCTTTTCAAAACGTGCGCCACCGATGAATCGTAACCTGCTCAGGATCGGCAGATCGATCATGGCATACGCGGCAGAGATCGTTTCCGTGCCATTATAATCATTAGCGCCGACTTCGCCGTTTTTCAGGTAGAGTTTGATATCATAGCCGTAATATGTGGTGTTCCCAAGGGTGAGCGATGTGGAATCCCAGCGGATATTCGTGGGATCAAAGTACGCATCCGGATCGCCTTTGTATCCACCCTCATAGTTGTACAGATAACTTCGTTCAGTAAAATTACGCTCTTTATCACTATAGAATCCACCGATCTTGAAAGATCCCTTCCTGCCCGACCACTGCCTGTAGGGTATTTCGTAATCCAGCGAGAACTCCTGGTTCTGCTGATCGAGTTCGCGAAACAGGCGCGTTGATGGCAAGTTGGTGAACAGTCCAACATTCCTCTCTTCACCATCGATTGTCATGTAATTCGTAAAGTATCTGAGATCCGGTTCATTCTGTTTGGAATTCGCGAGATTGGCCTTCCACGATAACTTCGATCCGAACAATCGCGCAAAATGATGATCACCATGGAACTGAAGCGATGTTAGCGTTCTCTCTTTGTATTCAAGCACGGTGCTTTCATAGATATCGTCGACAGCATCCAGTTTGTCGTAATCGTACTCACCGATGAGTTGACGCGCGGTACTCTCACCATTCACGTTGTAGATGAAATCCAGTCCAAGAATATTATTGGGATTCAATTTATATGTGGTTTTCAACAATCCGCCCCACAGCACCTCTTTCGAAGTCTTTGTGTCGTTCAGACTGAAGATCTGACCCAGTTCCTGCTGTTGTGAACTTCCCAGACTCCATGCGTTGTATTCACCGTCATTATACGAAGAGGAACCGTTGCTGTACGAGAGACTTCCCAGAAAACCCAATGGCTTGTTCAGGAACTGGATTTGATTGCCGATGGAGAAGGAATAGCTTTGATTGAGACCGGGCTTTATCTTCTCCGGAGCCATTTGCGGATTGAAAGCGCGCGACTGATTGATGATCTGGTCCAGCAACGCCGGGTCCCACTCCGGGGAGGGAATATCGTCGACGCCGTCCGGAATTGCTCGTGTACCATCATCCATTCCCAGCCAGTCACGAGCGCCACCTTCGTATCCAATGGCATTATCGCTGAAAGTCGTCTGAGTATTGTACGATGTGGAGGCTGAAAACTTGATATTCAACTCTTCGGGAAAATCTTTGGTGCGAATATCGACTGTACCGCCGGAAAAGTTTCCCTGCTTATCCGGTGTGAATGTCTTCACCGCAACGATATTATCGATCAGATTGCTGGGGATCAAATCGACGGATCCTGCACGTTTGTACGGATCATTGCTCGGGATCTCCGCGCCATTGAGCTGCGTGCTCGTGTAACGATCGCCCAGACCGCGGACATAGACGTATTTGCCATCGACAACCGAAGCGCCTGTCACCTGCTTCATGGCCTCAGCTGCGTTACCACTTCCGGCTTTTGAAATCGCTTCCGCGCTGATCGCATCGGACACTGCAATCGCCCTCTGACGATCCTTCAACAGTACGCTCTCGGTATTGCGCAGCGCCTTTGCCGTCACCACAACCTCTTCCGCCTGAAGTACTTCAGGCTTAATTGACGCATTCACTTTCGTGACGTCCCCTGCAATCACTTGTACATCCGTGATTTTGGTTTCAGTATATCCCATGTACTGGATGATGAGTGTGTAAACTCCCGGGGGGACGGCGGAAATCATATAATTTCCTTCCAGATCCGATGCCGCACCCATCATGGTGCCATCGATCCTGACATTCGCGTAGATCAGCGCCATGCCGGTCTCTGAATCGACAAGATTACCGGCAATTTTTCCTTTGCTCTGGCCGAACAGAGCAGTGCCCGATAATCCGATAACAAGTATGAATGTTATAAATATGAATTTCTTAGCAATCAAAACTGCATTGCTCCTTCTCAAAACGTTTAGCAACATAATCGTTTCTCCTTTTAATAATTACCTCTTTTCGCCCTTTTAATTCAAATTTGCAGGCAAAATTAACGAAAGCATATTACAAACATATTACAATGAAATGATAATTGGATTAATTTTAGAAGGGAACACTTTTGGCTTGACATTATACAAATAATTGTTTATCATACACATGGTATTGCCACATGATTGTAAGATATAATCTATAAGTCCTGGATCCAATCCCATGGCGAAAGCTATTGTTTTTATATCCCTTATATTTCTTCCAATATCAGTTGCCGCGCAAGAGTTGCCGTCACCCGCTTTCTTAAACTCTGTTTCTCCGGATTCTATGTGGAGACATCTGGAGATTCTCGGCAGCGATTCCCTGCAGGGCCGCGGCACAGGGTCGCCAGGCATCAGGAAAGCAGCGAATTACATCTCATCCCGGTTGAGGAAATATGGCATCCCTCCTGCCGATGCCGTGGGCAGCTATTTTCAACGTGTCCCCATGCACGGGAGTATGCCGCTGGCAGACTCCAAATTGGTCTGCATGACTTCAGATACATCAGTCAGCCTGCTGCTTCAGAAAGACTATCTGCTCTACAAGACCGGTGCGCAGACCATCATACCTCAGCCGTTGCCGCTTGTTTTCGTCGGATACGGGATCATCGCTCCTGAATACGATTATAATGATTACCAGTCGCTGGATATCGAAGGCAAGATCGTCGTGTTCCTCTCCGGAGAACCGCCTTCCAGCGACCCGGCATTTTTCAATGCCGAAGAGCCGACGATCTATTCTTACCCCGAATCGAAACACCGTATCGCCATTTCCAGAGGTGCCAGAGGCAGCATCATGATCCCTTTGGCAAGGGATGCCAACTCTCGAACCTGGCCGGAGTGGATCATGACGTTTTCATTTGAAGATATCACGCTGGCATATGCGGTCAGCAGCAACCTCAGCATCGTCATAAATCCTGAGATTGCGGATCTTTTTTTCGAGAACTCAGGATATAGTCTGAGCCAGGTACTTGAGATGGACGTCAATCATCGCATGCGCAGTTTTTCTCTGGTAACCAGGATCTCTTTCAGGGGAGAGTTCATAGAACGGGATTTTCAGGATGCCAATGTGATTGGAATGAAAAAGGGCAGGTCTGATCGCGCCGTCATCCTGTCGGCGCATTACGACCACCTGGGAATCGGCCCCCCGGTTCGCGGTGATTCGATCTATAATGGCGTGAACGATAACGCCACCGGCGTGGCAGCACTGCTCGAGATCGCCAGGATCTTCTCTGAAATCCCGGCACCCTACAATTCACTCGTCTTTCTATTTACCTCAGGCGAAGAGAAGGGCTTGTTAGGCGCCACATACTATGTGGACCATCCCGTCGTTCCGCTTTACCGGACAATCGCGAATATCAATATCGACGGATTGGCGATTTTCGATCAATTTGAAACTGTGGTTGGGGTTGGCGCTGATCTTTCTACATTGGGACAGGAACTCGAGCGTACGGCGGCATTGTCAGGACTTGACGTATCCCCTATTCCCTCCCGATTTCTGGCGACAGAATCCTTCGCCAGATCGGATCAGATCGCGTTCGCAAAAGCCGGCGTCCCTTCGATACTGATCGCAGAAGGCCTTGATTATAAAAATATTTCGAGTGATCAGGGGCTTCGGCTCATGACGCACTGGATGGACACCATCTATCACACGCCATTTGATGATCTGTCACAGCCACTGAACATGAAAGCGGCGACACAGCATTGCCGGTTTATTTTCACGTACAGTCACTTACTCGCTCAACTGAAAGACTATCCGGAATGGAAGCCTGGCACACCGTTCATCAACGCAAGATTACTATCATTTGCGGAAAAGAGATGACCATGAACCGCTTGATCAGATTGTTTCTGCTTCTTGTTTCGATCCTCATGTTTCAGCAGTGCGCAACCAGTCATTTCATGAATACGGGAACGATCCGCATCAAAGGATCGGATACCATGCGCATTTTGACCGAGCGATGGGCTGAGGAATACATGAAGGTGCAGCCCAATGTGGCTGTGTACGCCGAAGGGGGCGAAACGGGCCACGGTATCCAGGCGCTCATCGATGGATCAGCCGATATCTGCGCGGCATCCCGGCCGCTGCGGGCGAATGAGATCCATCTACTGGCACAGAGATACAAAAAACTGGGCATCCTCTTTCTTGTTGCAAAAGACGCATTGAGCGTGTACGTGAATCCCGGCAACAATGTCAATGATCTGAGTTCGGAACAACTCAAAGGCATATTTACCGGTGAACTCTCCAACTGGAATAAGGTCGGCGGGAGCGATGCCGGTATCCGGGTCATCATCAGATCCCCGAATTCAGGAACCTATCTGTACTTCAAGGAGCATATTCTGGATGGAGTGGAGTACACCAACGATGCCATTGCATCGCCCACAACCAACGAAGTCGTGCAGCGCGTGGAGGAAAACCCGCATGCCATCGGCTACGGAGGCATTGCCTATGGTCCGGATATCACACACTGCCGTATCGACGGTGTACTTCCAACAGAGGCCAATGTGAGGAACGACACCTATCCCATCATACGATACCTCTATCTCTATACGATCGATACGCCGCAAGGCGTGATCAAGGATTTCATCGATTGGGTACTGAACGATGGGCAGGATGTCGTGAAAAAAGTCGGATACATCCCGTTATGGAATGATGGAGATTGATGGCTCAATCCGTGGATTTGGTCAATTCAAAACAGAAACAGCTGCCGGATCCGGCCCGGCTGCGAACCGAAATGGCCGATCCGTGTCTCTCCAGAATATGCTTCACGATCGCCAGTCCGAGACCGGTCCCGCCCAGTGCCCGCGAACGTCCTTTATCCACGCGATAAAAACGCTGAAATATGCGCTCATGATATTTCGGATCCACGCCGATCCCGTCATCCATCACTTCGACTTTCAGCCGCTTCCGGTTTGAATCGCTGATTTTCACCGTTATATTCCCTTTTTCAGACGTATATTTAACCGCATTGTCCACAAGATTACTGAACACGGTGCGCAGCAATTCCTCATCCGCCTTGACAACCGCCTTTTGATCCGCTGTCTCTACCTTGATCTCAATCCTTTTCATTCCCGATTGATCCTTCAGATCACCAATCACCTGGCGCGTGAGTTTCACGAGGTCGACATCTTGATATTCAAGAGGCAGATCGTGTTCCAGATGCGACAGTTTCAGAAGGTCGGCCACCAGGAATTCGAGCCGTTGCGCCTGTCCGTGGATACGCCTTATGAATTTCATCGTGTCTTCCTTCGAGGCAACGGTGCCGTCCAGCAGTGTTTCGGTGTAACCAACGATGGCGGTCAGCGGTGTCTTCAGCTCATGCGACGCATTGGCAACGAATGTCTTTCTGATTGCTTCGAGTTGTTTCAACGCCGTCGTATCCTGGATCTGGATCAGCGCCCCTGATTTCTGGCGCTCGGCGATGTACAGTGGTGTGATGATATAGCTGAGAAAAAACTTGGCTTCCTTCTCGTAAAATGTCATTTCCCCGATCTCTTTGCTGTTTCCGGACAGCGTATTCTCGAGCGACTTCATGATCGGCATTTTACTCAGCAACTCATTGATGCTCTTCTTTTCCGTTTTCAGCGGTTCCTTTTTCAGGATGCGGTATGTCTCCGAATTGATATGCAGGATGTTCCTGTCATCATCCACAGCAATGATACCCAGATCCAGGTTCATCAGGATATTCTGCAGTTTGGAGCGCTCTGCCGATATCTGCCTGATCTGAATCTGAAGTCTTTCCGTGAGCTGATTCAGGATGACGGCGAGCTTGCCGACCTCATCCTTTCGCTCCACTGGAAACGATTTGCCAAAGTCTCCTTCCGATATTCGCCGCGCCACAGCGACGATCCGCAAGATCGGCATGGTGACAAGCGATCCGAGTGAATAGGCAACGAAGAAGAGTGCGATGAGTCCCACGACATTGGCAGCAACGATATATGCCTTGATCTTGTCCATGGATTCGTCGAAAAGTTGCGCGTAGTAGGCGAGGCGTATGAATCCGAGATTCTCTCTCCCTTCCCTGATGGCGAATGCCGTATAGAAAAATCCCCGGTTCACCGTCGCGCTTCTGCGATAGCTTTGGCCCCATCCATTGTCAATCGCCTCCTGAACCTCCGGTCTGCCGATATGATTATCCATGAATCGAATGCTGTCCGGCGCGACATCGGTGTCGTAGAGCACTGTGCCTTCGTCATCGATGATCGTTACCCTGGAATCGATTATCTCTCTCAGATGCGACGCGAAGCTGCTGCGCACGGAATCGCTTTCCAGCAATGCCAGCAGATTGTCTCTCTCCACCATGTTCACCGTGAGATCCGTCTTCATGCGCATCTCACTGAATGTCTGATCGAACAGATAATTCCTGACATTGAAATAGATGATGACATCGAGTATGATGAAACCGATCACCGAAATCAGCAACACGATAAAAACGACATTCCATCTGAATTTACGGAACAACGGCTAATCCTCTTCTCTGACATTGATACGGTAACCGAAACCCTTTACAGTCTCGACGAGTTTCGACCAGGTGTCCAGTTTTTTACGCAGCCGGCGGATATGCACATCCACTGTCCGGGAATCCCCGTAATAGTCGTGACCCCACACCTGATCCAGCAGCTGGTCGCGCGACAACACCCTGCCATTGGCATTGATGAGTGATTTCAGCAACAGGAATTCCTTTGGCGTCAGCTCCAGATTCCTGTCGCTGGTGTAAACAAGATGCCGGGAGAAATTAATGGTCAGATCCTTGAACTGAAATATCTCATCCTCATCCCTGAGCTTGCGCCGTAGCAATGCCTTGACCCTGGCGATTACTTCTCTGGGTCGGAACGGTTTCGTCACATAATCATCGGCGCCCTGTTCAAGTCCCTGCAGGATGTCCATCTCCTCGGATCGGGCAGTAATCATGATAATCGGAATAGAACGCGTCTCCTTCTCTTTCCGAACAATCCGTGCGATCTCCAACCCGTTCATTCCGGGGAGCATCAGATCCAGCAGTATCAGATCCGGAGGCGACTTGAAAACGTCGTCCATGGCCTCTTTGCCATCCTGATGGAGCTCCACGCTGAAATCTTCCTGTTCCAGATTGTATTTCAGTATCTCGCAGATATCCGGATCGTCCTCGACGATCATTATCCTTGCTTTCATTTTATTTTTCCTGTTTGATATCAGAATA
>JAZBPW010000027.1:0-9029 GCA_036351795.1 Candidatus Zhuqueibacterota bacterium
CACGAACCGACATTTTTATTTGATGAATAATTAACCAAAGGAGATAATCATGAAACAGACGAAGTATTTTCTCGATGAAAAGGAATTGCCCCGGCAATGGTACAACATCCTCCCGGATCTACCAACACCGATGCTTCCGCCACTGCATCCGGCAACAAAGCAGCCTGTCGGACCCCAGGATCTTGCGCCACTTTTCCCAATGGAACTCATCAAGCAGGAAGTGAGCCAGGAGCGCTTCATCGATATTCCTGAACCTGTGCTGGATGTGTACCGTCTATGGAGACCTTCTCCATTGTACCGGGCGCATAAACTTGAGAAGGCGCTTGATACACCCGCAAAGATCTACTATAAATATGAAGGTGTCAGTCCTGCGGGTAGCCATAAGCCGAATACCGCGATACCTCAGGCTTACTACAACAAGCAGGAAGGTGTGAAAAAAATAACCACGGAAACCGGAGCCGGTCAGTGGGGTAGCGCCTTGAGTCTTGCCTGTAACTATTTCGATATCGAGTGCAAGGTATACATGGTGAAAGTAAGTTTTCAGCAAAAGCCATATCGAAAGTCCATGATGCAGGTATGGGGTGCTTCTGTGACGGCGAGTCCGAGTACGGAGACAGAGTCCGGTAGAAACGTTCTAAAGGACGATCCCGATTCACCGGGCAGTCTCGGCATTGCGATCAGTGAAGCCGTGGAAGTTGCTGCCAAAAATGAGGATACAAAATATTCACTCGGAAGCGTTCTGAATCATGTGCTGCTGCATCAAAGCGTCGTGGGGCTCGAAGCGAAAAAACAGATGGAGATGGCAGGAGATTATCCCGACATCGTAATCGGATGCGTTGGTGGGGGAAGCAATTTCGCTGGACTTGCTTTACCTTTTTATCCCGATAAGTTTGGAGGGAAAAATGTCCGTTTCATTGCGGTGGAACCGAAATCCTGTCCCACTCTGACGCGCGGCCCTTATGCGTACGACTTCGGTGATCTGGCAGGGATGACTCCGTTGATGGCCATGCATACGCTCGGTCACACTTTCATTCCACCCGCAATTCATGCAGGTGGTTTGCGATATCATGGAATGGCTCCCATTTTGAGTCATCTTGTGAAAGAGAAATTGATGGAGGCAGCCGCCTTCAATCAGGTGGAGATCATGGATTCCGCAAAATTGTTTGCCCGTACCGAGGGAATTCTTCCTGCTCCTGAATCTTCGCATGCAATCAAAGCAGCCATCGCAGAAGCGGAGAAAGCGAAAGAAGAGGGTGTCGAAAAGGTGATCCTGTTTAATCTCAGCGGTCACGGTCATTTTGATATGTCTGCTTATGACGCATATTTCGCGGGCAAGTTGGTCGAGCACGCGCTTCCGGATAAGGAGATCGAGAAGACGCTTGCGCTGCTGAAGGATTATCCGAAGGCAAGCTGAACAGATAACCTGACTATGTCTAATTGCAGAATGATGGCATGATGCAACGTAAAAGCAATAGAAAAGGGACTGCCGCTGTAGACGACAGTGCCTTTGTCTGTAAAATATAAAAAAAGCCTAATCCATTATCATGGTCAGGCTGATCTTTCCTGCATCCGGATTGACCGATAGCACTTTCACACTGACATTTTTGCCAACGCTCAGTACGTCTGTGGGATGCTTTACATAGCCTTTGGATAGCTGGCTTTTATGAACCAATCCATCGTTCTTGACGCCGATATCGATGAAAGCGCCGAAATCGACCACATTTCGTACTGTTCCTTCGAGGATCATGCCCTCCTTCAGATCTTCGATCTTGAGAACATCGCGACGGAAGATGGGTTTGGGCAAAGAATCTCTGGGATCACGATTAGGTTTGGCGATGCTGGAAATGATATCCTGCAGGGTCAGCTCTCCGACGTCGCACTGATTGGCCAGGTCCGGGATGGTCAATTTTTTCATGTCTATGCTTTTTTCGAGTATGCTTCCATCCCGCTTCACCCGGGCGATGTCGAGGTCGAGCAGGCGCAGCAGCTTTTGAGCGGCATCATAAGATTCAGGGTGCACGGCGGTTGAATCCAGAAAATCTTCAGCATTGGGAATACGCAGAAATCCGGCTGCCTGGGTGAATGCGTTTTCGCCCAACCCTTTGATATCCCTGAGCGACTCTCTCGTGATGAACAACCCCTCTCTATCGCGTGTTTCAACAATATTCTCAGCAACACGACTGTTGATCCCGGCTACATATCGCAACAACGCTTTTGAAGCCGTGTTGAGATTGACCCCGACATAATTGACGCATGATTCGACGATCCTGTCGAGCATTTCCGCCAGTTTGCTCTGATTGACATCATGTTGATACAGTCCCACGCCAATAGATTTGGGATCGATCTTGACAAGTTCGGACAGCGGATCCATCAGACGTCGGGCGATGGACACGGCGCCGCGCATGGATACATCCAGCTCCGGAAGTTCCTCTCTCGCGAGCCTGGATGCGGAATAGACGGATGCGCCGGCTTCATTGACAATGATATAGGCGATATCCTGCCTGCTCTCTTCAATGACTTCAATGGCCAGTGCTTCCGTCTCCCTGGATGCCGTCCCATTGCCGATGGCAATGATCGCCACGTGATATTTCTGAATCACCTCGAGCAATGTCTCTTTTGCCTTTGCCCACTGTTTTTGCGGTTCATGTGGATAGATCGTAACACCCTCGAGATATTTCCCTGTTGCGTCTATGACCGCTGCCTTGCACCCTGTCCTGAACCCCGGATCAATGCCGATGATTGTGGCGCCGTGTACAGGCGGCTGCATCAATACGTTTCTCAGATTTTTTGCGAATATCTCTATGGCGTGTTCATCTGCTTTATCTGTAAGCTCGTGGCGAACTTCTCTCTCTATGGATGGCGCGATCAAACGATTGTAAGCATCCAGGATCGATGTTTTGAGATGCTCGTAAAAAGGAGATGTGTCGTTTGTGATGTAGATCTGCTCGATGATCTGCACGCAGTCATCCACAGGTACATCGACAGCTGCTTTGAGCACATTCTCTCGTTCGCCGCGGTTGATTGCAAGCGTACGGTAAGGCTGTATCGATTTCACGGGCTGTGAAAAGTCTGCGTACATCTCATAGTTTTTCAGGTCTTCATCAGATCTGGCCTCGGATGTGATCAGCCCCTTTCCAAAGGTATAGGTTCGTATCAGTTTTCGCACTTCCGCGTCATCTGAAATGGCCTCGGCGCAGATGTCTCTCGCGCCGGCAAGGGCATCGTCGGCAGTCGCAACCTCCTTCTCCTCGTCGATGAAGGAGGACACAAGAGCGTCGAAATCATCGATATTGGTCTCGAGTTTCAGCATCAGTTCGGCGAGCGGCTCCAGTCCTTTTTCTTTGGCAATGGTTGCGCGCGTCCGTTTTTTCGGTTTGTATGGGAGATAGAGATCTTCGACTTCCTGAAGTTTGGCGGCGTCCAGTATTTTCTGTTTCAATTCCGGAGTGAGTTTGCCCTGTTTTTCGATCGAATTCAGGACAGTCTCTTTCCTCGCGTCCAGTACGCGCAGGCTGCGGATCCTGTCCTCGATAGCACGGATCTGCTCTTCATCCAGATTTCCCGTGACCTCCTTGCGGTATCTGGCAATGAAAGGGACGGTGTTGTCAGTATCGAGCAATTCCACTGTTTTGCTTACCTGAGTGACTCTCAGGTCAAGTTCTTTTGCGATGATTGAAAAGTGTGTTTCATGTGACATTTTGAATGGTTCGCTTTTATAGATTATAAGGATGCATTCAGGCACCAGAATTGAACGTAATCAGGATATGGCACCTGAAGATTACGAAAAACGAAATTAATCACTTTGCCAAAAAATTGCAAGGAAAAAATATCGATTTCATAAAAATTTGATGTCATGCACTGTCAGTGTGACAGCGCCGAAGTCTTCCTCTACAATCCCCTGCAGAAGATACGGTTTGGCGTGGGTCAGCATGTAGCAGAATTTATTGTAGGCATCGGGAAAGAGCACGGTTTCATAGATGGCCGTTGTATCCTCGAATGAAATGAATTCCATCATATCGTCATCTTTGGTGCGCGTCATTTTGCGGGTTACCAGCCAGCCGATCGTGGTGATCTTCTTCCCCGGATGACGCCGCATATACTTTGCCCTTACAAAATCGATTTTCTTCAGTTTTTCTCTGTACATCATCAGTGGATGTCTGCTGATGAGGAACCCGAGCGTCTGGCACTCGTGCTGCCATTGCGTCTCCAGGTCATAGTCTTCGGTTTCAGGCATGGGCGTGGGCGCATCCTCGAACAGAGCGAGTGAAGCCGTCGATTTGGCAGCCGTGTTCTTGTGCCACAGCGCGAGCTGCCACATCAGTTCGGGACGGCTGCGCTGAAATTCAATATCATCGAACACGCCGGCTTTGATCAGGATCTTTGCGTCGTTGGGCTCGGGGGAGACGCGGTGGAGAAAATCCATGAGGTGGATGAACGGTCCGTGCCGTTTCCGTTCTTCCAGGACTTTGTCGATGGTCTCCTTTCGAATGCCTTTCAGCTGCATGAATCCGACGCGTATGTGGCGGCTGTAACCGGTGTATTCCCATTGACTTTCATTGATTTCGGGCAGTTCAACGACAAGCCCCATGCGTCTGGCTTCGGAGATGTATGCGAAGGTGGAGTAGTATCCGCCCTGATTGGTGATGACCGCTGCCATGAATTCCGCCGGGTAATGCGCGCGCAGATAACAGGACTTGAACGAGACCAGGGCAAAGGAGGCCGAATGCGGTTTGCAGAAACTGTAGCCGCTGAAACTCATGATCATGTCCCAGATCTTGCCAATGGTGGCATCGTTAACGCCCTTTTCCCGAGCGCCGGCGAAAAACTTCTGTCTGAAATCATCCATCTTTTTCCCGATACGCTTTTTCGAGAGGATCTTTCTCAGATCGTCCGCCTCTGCCGGGTCGAAACCGGCCAGGGCGATGGCAACCTTGGACACATCCTCCTGGTACACCATGATACCGTGCGTCTCCTTGAGTATGTCCCCGAGGAGCGGATGCAGCGGATCGTATGGCTCGCCATGGAGCCGTTTGAGGTACTCCTGAATATACACGTTTGCCGCCGGACGGATGATTGAGCTGTGAATGACCAGATGCTCGAAGTCGCCGGTGCCGCTCTTCTGCTGCAGCAGTCGCATGGCAGGCGACTCCACGTAAAAGACGCCGATGGTCTCGCCTTCGCGTATCAGCTGCTGCGTATCCCTGTCGTAGAGCGGATTCCATTCCTTGTAGTCGATCTCGATGTTGTAGTTATCCCGGATGGCGGCGATGGCATCGCGGATGACCGCCAGCGACCGGTTGCCCAGCAGATCCATTTTCACCAGTCCGGCGTCCTCGGTCTGGTCTTTTTCCCACTGGATCACATTGACGCCTTTCGGCATGGACTGCCGCGGGACATAGTGGTCGATGGCGTCCGGAGTGATGACGACGCCGCCGCAATGCACGGACAGGTTCCGGGGCAGGCCGTCCAGCTTTTCCGCCAGTTCCAGAATGCCGGGCCATGGCTCGTCAAATTGATGATGCCGGTACACGGGATGCGTGTTGACGATGCTGGACACCTTTTCCGCGCGCCAGTAGCCGGACAGCTTCTCTGTCACCTTTTTGATCTCCGGCGCCGGCAGTCCGTATACCTTGGCGATCTCCCGCACCGCGGCCCGCGCCTTGAACGTCACATGATTGGAGATCATGGCTGTCTTTTCCGGACTGTATTTCCGGAATACGTAATCCAGTATATCGTCTCTCTCATCCCATGGAAAATCGATGTCAATGTCCGGCGGATCCTTGCGGCCCGGGTTCAGAAAACGTTCGAAGAAAAGGTCATGCTCGATGGGATCCACATGAGTGATACTGAGGCAGTACGACACCAGGCTCGCGGCGGCAGAACCGCGTCCACAGGTGCGCTGCGACTGCTGCACGATATCCTGAGCGACGAGGAAGTAGGGCGCAAAGCCCTTCTGCCGGATGATGTCCAGTTCGTAGTCCAGCCGCTTTCTGATTTTGCTGTCGACCTCGCCGTATCGTTGCTGCGCGCCCGTGTAGGCTTCCCGTCTGAGATAATCGAATGTGGATTCGCCGGTGGATGTTTTGACCGCCGGAAAGATCGTGCCGTTGGTCTCAAATCCGCCGTTGCACTGCGCGGCGATGCGCGCTGTGTTTTCAATGGCCTCGGGACAGTCTGGGAAGGCGGCGGCCATCTCTGCCGGAGATTTCAGCCAGGCGCCTTCGGAGATCACTTCGCCCGGTGAAAGCCGCGATAGCGATGTATTGCAGTCGATGGCGCGAAGCAGCCGGTGCAGTTGATGATCGTCCTGATTGAGGAAGTGAACGCGGTTGGTCGCGACCGGCGCGATCTTCGAGCATCGCGCGTACTGCAGCAACTGCCGGCGTCGCGGTCCCGGAGAGACTTCGACGAACAGACTGCCCGGGATCATGCGACGTCCCAGTATGTCCAGCATGGATATGTTGTCGCAGAGGACGATCAGACCACCCGCGTTCCGGGAGATGGTATTGACCAGAGAGAATGGCTCGTCCAGGTGGCGGTGTGATATGATGCGGCAGAGATTGGCGTATCCATCGCGGTTCTTCACCAGCAGTGTAGCGCGGTCGTCGCCCGAGGTGACCTCCGCACCGATGATGGGATTGATGCCGTTCTCCCTGGCGATCTGCAGAAACCATATCAATCCGTACAGTCCATTGGTGTCCGTGATGGCCAGCCGGTTCATGCCGCGTTCTCTGGCGCCGCGGCAGAGATCCTCGATGGAACTGGTGCCGCGGCAGAAGGAGTAGTAGCTGTGTGTGTTTAAATGGACGAACATTTCTGTGTGTTACCGGTTACGTTGTACGTTTTGGACAAAGAGTGCCAGGTTTGATACTGACCGGATATGTGAACGTGACGCACCATCCCCTGCTCAGACGCTGAATGCCGGTTTTATGGCATCATCGCCAAATCTGTCCCGGATGCGATCCATGGCGCAGGAGAGCCGTTCGTACCTGGCGTCGGCCGGCGTGGCGAAGAGCGATACCTGAGCGGCGACCGGTGACAAACGGTGAAAGTGCAACCCCATTTTCCTTACGCGCGTACGGCGGGTGAGCGCTTTCGAGAGCAGTAATTTGCTCTGCTCAAAAAGCTCCCGGGTCATATTGGTGGGCGCTGCCAGCGTTTTCTGTCCGTAGCCCTTTTTGTGATCGGAATACTCGATCTCCATGAAGATGCGTTTCGTCGCGCGCTGCGACCGGCGCAGCCGCAACGCCGATTCCTCAACCATACGGTTCAGTACGGCCCGGAGATAATCGAAATCGTTGCTGTCCTCGGCCAGCGTATGTTCATTGAAAATGCCTGGCGTGCGCTGCGGCGGCTGAACAGGTGACTTATCCACACCGCGCGACGCCTGATGCAGCCGGAGACCGGCACGTCCGAATGCGGTGGTCAGGTGTGACAGCGGCAGCGCGGCGATCTGCCGGATGCGCCGGATGTTGAACTCCAGCAGCTGCTGCGTGATCCGTTCGTCGATGCCCGGCAGATACTGCACCGCCAGCGGCGCGATGAAACGCTGTTCCGAGCCGCGGGCCACATCCTGAAGACTCACCGGACTGATGATCCGGGACGCGATTTTACTGACCAGCTTGTTGGTGGCGATGCCGAGCGTCGACTGCAGGCGGAGACGCGATTCGATCTCCCGCTGTACTCTGGCGGCGCAATCCTTTGGAGGACCAAACAGCCTGGCCGTGCCGGTCATGTCCAGATACGCTCTGCCGTATCCCGCAGGCTCGATGACCGGCGTGAAATCCCTCAGAATGCCCAGTATCGCGTTCATGGCGCGGGTGTAAAGCATCTGATTCGGCGGGACGACCATGATATCCCGGCACAGCTTTCGCGCTAACTGCAGCGACATGCCGCTGCGTATACCGGCATTCCGTGCTTCCGGGGAAGATGTGTATACCAGCGACCGTTCCATGCCCGGGAATGCGATGATCACCGGCCGTCCCCTGAGCCGCGGATCGATGATCCGTTCCACGGAAACCGCGAAGCTGGTGACGTCGATATGCATGACCTGCTTTTCCATGTCTTATCTCCGCCTAAAAGGCCGCTACTGGACCCGCTCGCGGATGAGCGCCATCACTTTCCCCTGAACAGACCAGTCCTCGCCGGGATAGATATCCTCGAACTGCGGATTTTCCGCTTTCAGGTAGCTCCCGGCGCCTGTGGACACGAGACGCTTCACAGTGACCTCGTTTCCCACGAGGGCGACGACGATATCGCCGTTCTGCGCCTGGCTGGTGGATTGTACCAGCACCAGGTCGCCGTCCAGTATCCCCGCACGGATCATGCTGTACCCCTGAACGCGGAGTACGAAGCAGGGCCTGGCGGTTTTTACAAGATAGCGGGGCACCGCGATGTGTCGGTCGACATTCTCCTCCGCCATGATCGGCGCGCCGGCGGTGACCGTGCCGATCAGCGGCAGCTGCAGTTCTTCGCCGGCCGGGAAATATCTGCCCACGGAGAGCGGCTCGTTGTCCGGACCGCGCAGCACGCGGATATCCCTGGCCTTGCTGCTGCGCGCGATGAATCCCTTCTTGACCAGCGCGCTCAGGTGACGCACCACGGCGAATTTCGAAGCGACTCCGAGCGATTCCCTCAGCTCATCCAGCGTGGGCGGCAGTCCCGTGCGATTGATGGTATCGATGATGATCTGAAGCACCTGGCTCTGACGGTCGGTCAATTCCTTCATGCTCTCTCTCCGGTTAGTGTATGCATGTACAGTGAATAAAAATACACTATAATATACACAATTATTTTCAAAAGTCAAGGAAAAAATGAAAAAAGGAGGGCATGATATGCGCGTTTTATCCAGTTCATCCATTTATCCCGTCTAATAGGTGATCAATGCGCAGAAAAATATTATCTTGACATGCCCTTTAATTTTCATTAAATTCAGGTACTGGGAAATGAAATATCCTATAATTCTGGAGTTAAACAATGACAAACATGAAATCCCATGTGCGCATGGCGCAGGTGACGCATCAACTTCG
>JAZBPW010000028.1:0-3409 GCA_036351795.1 Candidatus Zhuqueibacterota bacterium
ATGCGATTCAGTGCGTTGGAATCGAGCAGTTCGATGGTAGTGAATACCAGTTTAGATGCGAGTACTCTCTTCTGTACCCGGCGGAAGGCATCGTCATTCTCGCAAACGATAAGAACCGTTTTCTCCATATCAGGCACAGGATATAGTCTGAAAGTCAACCGATCGATGACGCCAAGTGTTCCCATGGATCCGATGAACAGTTTACCGATCTCGAATCCGGCGACATTCTTCATAGTCTTGCCCCCGATTTTCGCACTCGTCGCGTCAGGCAGGATAAACGTCATGCCGAGGATCAGATCCCGCCAGGTCCCAAAGTGATATCGTCGGGGTCCGGATGCATCTGTGGCAACGACTCCACCGATAGTCGCGTTTTCCCTGATGTACGGATCGAGTGGAATGAACTGACCTTTCGATTTGAGCGCACTCTGCAGCGAAGTGAACTCAATGCCGGACTGGACAGTTGCCGTGAGATTTTGCACATCGTGTTCGATAATCGCATCCAAACCACGCGTCGAAAGGGTGATGTCGCCGACGCTCAGCGGACCACCCAGACCGGATTGAGTCCCATTGCCGTAAATGGCGATCTTCCTGGACTCACGGTGAGCATCTTTAAACAGGCGTACAATGTCCTGAGAGTCATTTGGAATGAGGATTTTTTCCGGTTTCAGATTGTATGAAGCGAGGTTGTTCTCCAGTAAAATAGACATAGTATCCATCACGTGAGTTTGAGAGCATCAATTTCGCTGAATGAAACGTAATTATTCACTATACGCATCGTTCAGGAATCTTATCGTTAAAAGGTAGAAATATATCAATTTAATTGATGTAAAGCAAGCACTTTTCATGGGTGTTCATATTGATGAAGTCGGAATGCTCTTTTAACAATGGCATTAACTTCAGGGTTAGAGGCGTTGGGTATGGTTGTAGTATAATCGTATCATCCCTTCGGGATCGGCGTGTATTTTATCAAGCTCATTTGACGTTCTTCAATTCATGGTCGTTCCGGCGATGATCCCAAGCAAAATGGAAATGACAACGACAACAAGGTAAAGCGTGGTATGCTGTCTGGAAAAACCTGCAACATAGGTTTCGAATGATACCCAGCCCCTATGGTCACAAAGATGACAACGATACGGTCTTTGATGTAAAATCGCTTTCCTGAGTTTCTCATAGACATTTCTGGTATGAGACTTATAATAATCCGCAGCTCCACAATTCGGACAAGTTAGAGAAAACTCCATGTGCGCCCCCGCATTAGAGAGTGTGATAGAATATGAGCAGTTTCCGGTATGAGATTAAGGGGATTTTACATTAATACGGACTTGGCCAGCAATCCCGCAATGATGGCGATCGCGAGAATAGCGAGATAAAGTAAAAAGGTCCTCCCTGAAAACTGTCGATTCAAAGAACTTGTTTTCTCCCATCCGCGATATCCGCAACTATGGCAACGGTAGGGTCGCTGTTTGAATGCGCGCCTCCTGAGCCTTTCGTACAGGTTTCGTGTATGGGACCTGTGATAATGGTATTCCTTGCACCTGGGACAGGGAAAGGTTGATATCATGACGGACTCACCTTTATGCACTGACCTTTTAAATAATTTAATGAATTCAAGTGTACAATGCAAGGAACATTTGACTATTAATACGTTCCATGCCGTCATTTTGCGTAAACGATTTTTTTAAGAATATATACGTCACCACGTATTATTCGAATGCATTTACAATCTCATCCAGTGACACACCAAGAAGCGTCCCGGCGATCACGTCCAGGGCTGTTTCATCACCCTGAAAGTGGAACGTTCGGTGAACGTGTTCCATCTTCTCGCCCGGATTCAGGGAAGCGGCAGGCGACGATGTTTCAAGCTCATAGAATGGTCCCAAGGGTTTGGCACCTGGCTCAGGCGGGCCGTCATTGTAAGAGTTGATCACATCTCCGGCATAGGGTGCATCCTGCAATTCCCACATGGAATTGACGTAAACATGCGCTCCCTCCGGCTTCGTGTAAGTCACGAAGGTCAACACACCATTCGCAGCATCGTAGCTGCCCAGGACCGGTTTCGCGCGTTGCGGGGAGAGTCCGATCTTGCTTCTGTACTCACCATCTCCGCTGAAAAACAAAACCCCTTCTTTGATCACCAACCTATCCGGAGGTACGGCGCCGAAATAGGCATCATTGACCACTGATCCGAATCCTGCCTCATCACCCCTCTCAAAGGGAATGACGACGGTCGTCGCTGGCGACGGATTGAACATGCCCAGGATCCATATGGATAACAAGCCGTTCTCCTTCGTCCAGACCTTTTTCCCGTTATTCTCGATTCTGTTGATCGATTCGAATGCAACCACTTTAACGGTTTCCTCCGCAGTGACGCCCAAGGCCTCGAGCGCCTCCTCCCTGCTCAGGATGCGTACTTCCCTTTCCACTAAAACATCGAAGCGCGTATCCGAGTAGTTTGTCAAGCTCATGTCTTTGGTCATGAGAATCCTGTCTTTCAATACCTGAGAGACAGCAAATGCTTCGGTATCGAAAACAGCCGGCGTCTGCCAGTGCTCGAGATCGAACGGATCTCCTTTTTTGAAAAAGATAGAATATTGACCGCCCTCCGGGCCAAGCCAGAATCTATCCTCTCCACCAAAAGGATTGATATGCTTGAGGATTTTTCCAGATGCGATGAGTTCGTGATTGATCCATCCATAACTCAGTCCCTCGAACCCCATTGCGGAACTCGTCAATACACGCCCCTGCAATTCCGGGGAGACAATCACCTGCGCCTCTCCGGATGCATCCGACAAAACCACGATCTCTACATGTTTATTGAGAAATTCAAGTTCTTCGCCAAATGTCATTTTATGATCCTCCCCGGTACATCCCGATAGTAAAATAAATGAGGTAAGCAGTAACAGCACATTGATTTTCATCGATGCCTCCTGAATGGTATTTTCCTTACAGACGCAGTATGCAGCTACGATTTGCGGTGCCGCAGCCCGTCAAAGGCAACCGCGGTGACGATCACACCTCCGGTGACGACCTGCGTCACCCATGCCGGCCAGCCGTTCAGCTGACACCCTGTGCGGATCACAGTCATGATGATCGCGCCGATCAGGCTGCCCAGAATGGAGCCCTCGCCACCAGACAGACTTCCGCCTCCGATGACGACGGCAGCGATGACATCCAGCTCCATGCCCACGGCCCCGACAGGATCTCCCTGCTCCTGATACGACATCAGCATCACGCCCGCGAGTCCGGAGAACGCGCCGGACGCGCCATACACAAATACCTTGACCTTGTCGACCGCTATTCCACATAATCGCGCCGTCAGTTCGTTGGAACCGACGGCGAAGATATGACGCCCCAGTTTTGTGTAGCGTAAAAAGCCGCCTGTCAACAGGGCCAGCAACAGCATGAGCCA
>JAZBPW010000029.1:0-41714 GCA_036351795.1 Candidatus Zhuqueibacterota bacterium
GTCATTTTTTCGAATCGAATCGTACCTGCAGCTTTGCATTTCGTAATGTAAACGCCAGACGCCAGCGTCGATGCGTCGAAGGGAATTATGTGTTTCCCCTCTGAGAGCCAGGCAAATCTTTTCAGGTGAAGCTGTCTTCCACTGATGTCATATACGCTGAACGAAACAGGCCCTGCTTTATTCATATCGATTTGGATGTGAGTCGATATGTTAAAGGGATTGGGATAGATACGCAAGGAGAAATGATCCGGCACGATTCGGCGAGCCAATGGTGAAATCCCGGTAAATTTTTCCTTAAGAGCCATGATCCGTTGATAAGACGCTTCGATGCGAGCTTGCGCAATCACTCCGGTATCGATATGCTGGCGAATGATACGTATGACCTCTGCAACAAGTGATCTGCCATTATATTCATTGCTCGTGTAGAGCAATACATCCGTGCCGGCATTCACGGCGAGAACAATAGCCTCCTCGAAAGAATAATTGTTGGTGATGGCCCGCATGAACATGGCGTCGCTGATGACGACCCCTTCAAATCCGAGACTGTCGCGTAACAGATCAGTAATTATGCTTTCGGACAGCGATGCCGGGTATACTGGATCCAGGTCGGCGTTGTAAAGATGTCCGGGCATGACCATCCCGGAGTAGCCATTCGATATCAATTCTCGATACGGAACAAGTTCGGAATCCGTCCAGGTAGATGTGATGTCTGTAAATCCCAGATGTGAGTCTTGCTCCGCACTACCGTGACCCGGAAAGTGCTTTAGAGCTGTGGTGACGTTGAGTTTCTCGAATTCAGAAATGAACCATTGCGCATGATCGAATACTTTATGTGGTTGGGAAGAAAAACTTCGATCGAGATATCCAATGGCAGGACTGGAGGGATTGACATTCACGTCAACCACCGGTGCCAGATTCGTGTTGATCCCGCTGTCGTAAAGCCACTGTGCCATCATTTGGGCTTGGTGGCGAGTGGAATCTTCCTTGTCAATGACGGTGCCCAGATGGTAGGCAGTATATGTTTCAGCGAATCCATTTGTTTCGTCGAGACGTGCCACGAATCCACCTTCCTGATCTGTGGCGATGAACGGCGGTGTATCAGCTTTTTCCTGAAGTTCGGATGTCAGTTCTCCGATCTGCACCGGATCGTTTAAGTGAAATCTATAGAGTATCACACCGCCCAGATTCCGGTGCTCGAGGTCATAATGCAGCGTATCTTCGAACGCGGTATCCGGGGAATAGCTCACCATGATCATCTGACCGATTTTCTGATCCAGTGCATCCATCGCGATCGCGCGCGATACAAGGAATATGAAAGTGAGCAAAATAATCATAAGGGGCAGATAATAAACTGGTCGTGAGTACTTCATTCTCATTCCTCGTTTATGGAGTGGCGTTACCTTTTACGTCTATATCCTTTGATTTGAAAAAAAACGATTTCTCAAGCTTCCACGGGCCGCCGATATATGTCCATAACAGCAGTCCCATCCCCCATCCTTCCATTGCTTCCCATTTATATTGTATGGTATTGAAAAGCAGGCGAGCTGAATTCGGGCTGACCTTGTTCTGAATCGTGATATGAGGACGGTAGCGCTGACTGTCCTGTTTGGTCAGCCAGTATTTCCATTCCGAAGCAAGTTTGTTCCGTAATGATTCCAGATGATCTGAATCAACATCAATTGCGACGCCACCACCGAGAAATCGCACGCTGCTAAAGTGTACCGGAAAGGCCATTGTTCGAGAACAGGTTTGATCCAGCGTTCTTATGATGCGCTCCTTTTCCCGGCCGGGTAGCGCATGGAACAGTGTGAGATGCGCCGGGATGTGATTTCGTTCCGGCGGAAAATATTCTCGACGCAAATTATCGAATGTGGCGAATGTATCATCATCCAGCATAAGCGTCAGGACGAGCGGTTCTGTTGAAAGGTGTGTCATTTTATTCTGATCTTGAAGACGTGCACGGCGTACAGGCCTTGCGTACTACTTCAGAATATACTGAATAAAATGATCATTTCAAACAGAATAATATTGACATTTGTTGTGAATTTGCTATATTGTGTTTATGCGAACGAATATCTGGAAGACCTGAATAATAATACGTATTGTACTTATTTTATCAAAAAAATATGAATCCTCCCAATAGGTCAGACCATAAGAAGATGATGCAACATTTACGGCAGCTCATGAAAGCGTATGACAGGTACTCACGGGCAGTCCGCGGGCCTTATATCAGCGAGTCCGAACTCGATCAGACGTTCGAACGACTGCTTCTCACTATCAAGAAAGAATGGTCGAATTCTCTGGATCATTTTTTCGAGACCGCCCGGGAAAACGCGCTGAAAGAGTACTCTGAGGCTGCTGACGGGGTTAAAGATGAGGCTGATATTCTAAAAAAGGAAGCAGACCTTCTCAATGAGCTGAAAGCCGATGCAAAGAAGATTCAGTGGTTTTTCAGCATCTATCGGGAAAACAGCGAGGCTTCCGATAAAAGTCCTGCCACAAGCCGCGAGCTTGAAACGAGACTTCGTTCACTGCATCAGTTAATCAAAGAGGAAATTTCAGACAGCAGGCAGCTCCCGCGGAAAAAAAAGAAAAAACGAAAGCGCCAGGTCGCCAGAGGGATTACGTCGCTAACCGTTGGCGTCGGCGCGTTCATTGCCAATACAAACCTTCCGCCGATCATGGCGTGGTCCTATGGTGTGGGTGCGGGTGCTTTGCATCAGGCTGCCAGGGACTTCGTGGGTGAGAAGAAAGAATGATGCGATGAAATATTTCAGCTGCGTACTCGTATCAATCAATTCGATTTTTATGGCCTGCAATCTGCCAACCGTTCATAACGGGACATTGATATGTGTCGACGATCAGGGAACGGATAAGGCCACCGCATACAGCATGCAATCCAAGTCTGTGAGTTATGAACTGAACGGTGTCCGTAAAACAGATTTTGTTTACAGTGGCGTAGAGCCCAATGAGACGTTCAAGCCGCGGGAGAGCATGTCCGCTTATGCAGCGACCTTCAACCATCAGACAAATTCACTGGAAAATAAAACATGTCTGGGGTCCATCTTCGACAATCACGGCACGCCATGCTTCGCAATTGACATCGAGGGGTATCTGCATGTCGTCTATGGATCACATCATCATCCTTTTGTCTATCGAAAATTCAGGCATCCGAATGCGAGCGCCGAATGGGGAGATGAAGAGGTTGTCAGTTTCGTCGAAGGACAAATGAATCATGATAAATGCCTCATGCTTCACACCGAAGAGATCGATTTGCAGGGGGAATATACATCGCACAAGGATTCGAATCTGGCAACGCGAATCATCATGCATTGGATACCATTGTCTGTGATTTTAAATGAGAATGATTAGAAAATAATTTCACTTGCATTTTGGTGAATTATAAATTACATTATAGAGATGCCTGGCGATAACATGGGATTCATCGACCAGTTGTCTGATGATTTAAGAAAGAGGAATTACTCACCACCTTAAGACCTGATACGCATGCATCTGAAAAAAAATGATGGCATCGTCTGTATGTACGGTCTGCCATCCCCCAATCGAACAGATGTTCTCAGAAAGGAGGAGTCATCATGTCTCACTCTCTTCAATTCAGAATCACCCTGATTGTATTCATTTCTTGCTTGTCGATTATATCTTTTTTTAATGACGCGAACGCCCAGTGCAGTGCAGACTTTTCAGCGCGCGTCAGATCCGGCTGCGCACCACTCACGGTGCAATTCACGGATGAATCGACGACTAACGAAGGCATTATTTCGTGGAGCTGGACATTCAAAAATATGGAGACGAATAATGAATTAACCAGTTCGAATCAGAACCCCCAGATGACCTTCACTGAAGTCGGACCGTACAATGTGACGCTGAGCATTACGTGTTATGACGGTTCGGATTCAATCACAAAAACCAGTTACATTACTGTCAATGATTGCCCATGCAAGGCGCGCTTCAAAGCCTCTCCAACTCAGGGGTGCGTACCACTCCAGGTTCAGTTCACCGATCAATCAGATGGGGCAACCAGCTGGAACTGGAGTTTTAAGAACGAAGGCGGCGATGAGACGTTCAGTACGGACCAGAATCCATTGATTACACTGAGTCTGACCGGATGGTACACCATCACGCTGACCATCGGTTGTGATGGTGGGCAGAGCGACATGAAGATAAGGCAGGATTACATTTATGTCGAAGATTGTGCATGCAACGCTGATTTCTACGCCAGTGATACGATTGGCTGTGCGCCCATGACGGTCACATTCACGGATGATTCTCAGGGTGCGGTCGCCTGGAGCTGGAGTTTCCCGGGCGGTAGTCCCGCAAGCGCTTCAGGGCAGGGACCTCATGTGGTGACTTACAATACGCCCGGACGCTATGATGTATCGCTGGACATAGAGTGCACCGGCGGTTCGGATGTCAAGGTGCGAGAGGATTATATCTACGTGCGCGATTGCGGAGGCGATTGCAATGCTGACTTTTACGCCAGCGATACCATCGGCTGTGCGCCGATGACAACGGTATTTACTGACGATTCGCAGAGCGCGATCAGCTGGCTCTGGGAATTCCCCGGCGGCAGTCCGGATATGGCAAGCGGCCAGGGCCCGCATTCAGTGAACTATGGTGCACCCGGAAAATATTCCGTCTTTCTGAAGATCACATGCGAAACGGGAAGGATCGACTCAACAATTAAAGTGGATTATATCTACGTGCGCGATTGCGGAGGCGACTGCAATGCTGGCTTTTACGCCAGCGATACCATCGGCTGTGCGCCGATGACAACGGTATTTACTGATGATTCGCAGGGTGCGATCAATTGGTACTGGAAATTTCCTGCCGGTAGTCCGTCCAATGCAAATGGTCAGGGTCCGCACACTGTGACCTATGGTTCTCCTGGAAAATATTCTGTCTCGCTGAAGATCCAGTGCGAAACGGGACAGGTAGACTCAACGACAAAGGTAGATTATATCTATGTTCGCGACTGCGGAAACGAGCAATTTGATTACGGTGATGCGCCAGATCCGAACTACCCGACCCTCCTGGCGAGTAACGGCGCGCGTCATCTGATCGATCCTGTGATGTACATGGGCGTTGCAGTTGATCCCGATGCAGATGGCCAGCCCGACGGGCTGTCTTTAGGCGATGATCAAAATATGCTATACCCCGGCGTCGCATATCCGCCCGGAGATGAAGATGGTGTCAGCATGTCACCGTTTATTGCACCCGGACAGACAGTCCCGGTGACCATTGTTGTCTCAGCAGCTGGAGCTGTGAACGCGTGGCTCGATTTCAACTTGAACGGTAGTTGGGGTGATCCGGGGGAACATATCATTGCGGCAATGCCTGTGAATCCGGGCACAAATACGTTTAACTTCACCGTTCCTTCAGGGGCCTTCACCGGATTGACTCATGCCAGATTCCGGTATAGTTCTTCGCGCAGTCTGAGTTATATTGGAGAGGCGCCCGACGGTGAGGTCGAAGACTACGCCGTGCAGATCACTGAGCCCGAGGACGGTTCTATTACGATTATCAAGGATGCAACTCCGGAAGACAACACCATATTTGTAATCTGCACACAATTGAATTCAGGATTTTTCAATATTTTGTGTGATATGTACATGGACCCGTTGAATAATACAAAGACCATCCTCAATCCAAGCCAGATCATCGACATCACAGAAAGTACAATCCCGGGATGGAATCTAACTGGCATAACTGTTACGGGCGATATGGATAATGGATCAACAGTTGATCTTACCAGTGGCAGGGTGATCATGGATTTCGATCCCGGCGAAAATATCGTCGTGACATTCAAAAATGAAAAGCCCGGAGAAGGAGAATACGACTTCGGCGATGCACCTGACAGCCCGGAAAGTCCCAGATACCCCACTCTACTGGCCAATAATGGTGCGCGGCACGTGATCGAACCCAATGGTCCCTGGTTGGGTAACAAGGGTGATTTCCCGGATTGGGATTCCAACGGTCAGCCAACAAACAGTGCTGATGGCGATGATAATGATGGCAACGATGATGAAAACGGTTTTAATTTTGCCACAATGAATCCAATAACCCCGGATACATTGAACGAAGTTATATTAAGATACACCGCTAATGATACTTCTTATGTGAATATGTGGGTGGATTATAATGCGGATGGTGATTGGGCAGATGCGAACGAACATGCAATAGTCGATGCTATAGTCTATGCACCTTATACTATTTTATCAACCTTCATCAGCGTTCCGGCATCTGCAAAGCTGGGTGTAACATTCGCTCGTTTCCGGATATGTAGTCAGCGTGGATTGAGTTTTGATGGAATGGCACCCGATGGTGAAGTAGAAGATTACCCCGTCGAAATTAGTGATGACGGCGGCGGACGGGGTAAAATAACGATCATCAAAGCAGCAACCCCGCCGGATAGCAGTCAGACGTTCAATTTTTCCGGTGAGCTGGGTAGCTTTACGTTGTCTCCTGGATCGAATAGTAAAACATTCAACAACCTTTTGCCCGGAAATTATAAAGTCATTGAAGCGCTGCCGTCCGAATGGTTTCTCGGGAATTATCAGATATCCGGTGATGCTGACGGTGGCACAACGAGCGATTCAGTGGCCGCCACCTTCTACCTCGATCTGGATGCGGGTGAAAATATCTCGATTGTGATCTATAATTACAAAGGCGGGAAAATATCTGTTACGAAGAGAACGATCCCGCCAGGTACCGGGCAGTTTTTCAATTTCCTCGGTGACCTCGGAGCTATGTCGCTTCCGGATGGCTCAACATTCACGCAAGACTCATTGCAACCAGGTCAATACAAGATTACTGAAGCTGTAACGACTGGTTGGCAGTTATCGAATATTATCGTCGACGACAAGAACAGCACGACTGATTTACCTGCGCGTACAGCAACGGTCAATGTGGAAGCGGGTGAAACAGTGAATGTTGTCTTCACAAACACAAAAGAAGGTGAAAGTGGCATCGATTTCGGCGATGCGCCTGATCCTTCCTATCCGACCTTGCTCGCAGCCAATGGAGCGCATCATACGGTAAAACCGTACATGTACCTCGGTTCGGGGATCGATCCCGAACCGGACGGGCAGCCAACCGCCAATGCGGATGGTGATGATAGGAACGCTCTTTATCCCGGGATTCCATATACGCCCGGGGATGAGGATGGCGTGACGATGGCCCCATTGATGACGCCCGGATCAACAATATCGGTGACAATTGTCGCGTCCTCTTCAGGAGCGGTGAACGCCTGGATTGATTTTAATATCAATGGCAGTTGGGGGGATCCTGGTGAACACATTATTGCGGCCCAGCCCGTAAATCCGGGAGCCAATGTATTTTCTTTCACTGTTCCTGCAGGTGCGAATACAGGGGCGACATATGCGAGATTCCGGTACAGTACGACACGCAATTTGAGCTTTGCCGGACCGGCACCGGACGGTGAGGTGGAAGATTACAAGGTGGCGATTCAACCCAGAGGCGAGGGATCCTTGAAGATCATCAAAGACGCGACGCCGAAGGACGATACACCTTTCTGGATATCTGTGGTATATGGTATCCATGGCGGTGCTGCGCCATATCGCGACCCATCCAGTAATACGGCAATAATATCAAATGCTCCGGCAGGAACCTATCAACTAGGTGAAAGCGTTCCCGGTGGCTGGAATTTGCAGGACATTGTCATCTCGGGTGATTCGGACAACGGCTCGGTTAAAAATGTCGGGGCAGGGACGGCTGATATCGACCTTGATCCGGGGGAAAGCATCACTGTTGTATTCAAGAACATCGAGGGCGGTGATATCGAATATGATCTCGGAGATGCCCCTGACGGCAGCAATCATTTCGGTTTGGGAATGACCGCATATGCCGGCGTATCGGCTGCTTTTCCAACGGTTTATGATCCCGCAACAGGGGCTAAACAGGGTCCCAGACACCGGAGTCCACGCGAGAGAGCCTGGTTGGGCAGTAAAGTCTCTTTGGAAGAGGATGCGGATATCGGCGCAGATGAAGATCCAACCAATAATATCGATCCGCAGAATGACGCGCCGGATTTAGATTATTGTGATGATGGTGTGAACATACCGCTGTACCTGCCGGATTGTGGGCTCACTACATTTAATTACACAGTCACTGCGACTGCGACAGGTGCTCAACAAGATTATTATGTAAATGTATGGTTCGACTGGAACCGGGATGGTGACTGGAAAGATGATGTCACCTGTAACGGAATGACACTTCCTGAATGGACTATTCAAAATCAAGGAATATCTGTTTCGGCGGGGACGCAAGTCTTGACCACACCGCAATTCCGTTCGTTCCATCCGCCCTTCACGGGATCTCCTCATCCGATCTGGATGCGGATTACGCTCAGTCCCCGGCCGGCAAGTGAGAAGGACGGTTCCGGACCTGCCGATGGATACAATTCCGGTGAGACAGAGGACTATTTCTTTGTCCCGCGTTTAACCGAGGAAGGAGAATACGATTTCGGCGATGCGCCGGACACCCCGAATGAAGTGGAATATCAAACGCTGCATCATCATGGAGGTGCATATCATACCATCCTTCCGGGTTTCCACCTCGGCTGGAGCGTGGATAAAGATGTTAACGGACAACCAACACCCAGCGCGGATGGAGATGATAATGACGGTAACGATGATGAGGATGGTATTATTTTTCTTACCCCATTCGTATTAGGGCAACAGGCAAATGTTGAAGTAATCGCTTCCGCAAATGGTATATTAAATGCATGGTTCGACTTCAATCAGAATAAAACCTGGACAGATGCCGGTGAACATGTATTTGTCAATGTTCCGGTTGCGGCAGGCAGCCAGGTTGTAACCTTTAATGTTCCTGCGACAGCCGCCCCGGGCGTTACCTTTGCGAGATTCCGGTATAGCAGAATGCAAGGTCTGCTTTCTGCCGGATACGGTCAGGAGGGTGAAGTGGAGGACTACATCCTGGAAATATCTAAACACGAACCAGGCCCACCGATCAAATGGATGCAGATCCCGTTATTGAATGAGAATCCGGATATGCCATACACACCTTCATTTTTTGGGTGGGATGAACGGTCGATATACGAGGATGTTGTTATTGCCGACGATTGGTTTTGCAAATCACCGCGGCCGGTGACAGGTGTCCGCTGGTGGGGCTCGTACGTGAACTGGGACAGCGTGCGTCCGCCTGAGAATGCGCCCCATGCATTCCATATCGGAATCTGGACAGACATCCCGGCTGGTGAACAGAAACCATGGAGCCAACCCGGGACGCTTGTCCATGAATGGGGAGTGCCGCGAGAAATGTTAGGGGAGCATGCTGTTGGAGACGACTTCTTCCAGGATCGCATGGAGAAGCCGGACACGTGTTTCCAATATGATTTCGAAATCCCGCAAAGTGAGTGGTTCTGGCAGGAGGGTGATTCGACCATATACTGGTTAAGCATTGCCGCCATTTATGAAACTATACCCGACGAACATTTCTGGGGCTGGAAAACCCGGCTGCACTATTTTCACGACGATGCCGTCAGAATTTACAATCCAAACGCACCTGATGTAGGAAATCAGGCTATAGAAACCGAACCAGTACTGGATCTGTGGGATATGGCCTATATGCTTTTCACTGACGAATATTTTATCGAATTCGACTTTGGTGATGCTCCTGCGGAACGGTATCTCACGTTTCTTGCTCAAAACGGAGCGCAGCACATTTTGCATCCGCATGTGTTCCTCGGGGCTTCTGCGGATCCTGATGATGATGGTCAATCGCATCCGTCAGCGATGGGTGATGATAGTGACGGCAATGATGATGACGATGGCATTGTCTTTCTTTCGGGCCCGCAGCCTGGAAATCCGGCAACTGTGAAGGTAACCGCTTCAACAAATGGTTATCTCAACGGGTGGATGGATTTCAATAATAACGGGAGCTGGTTCGATCCGGATGAACGCGTATTCCATCACCAAGCGTTGGCTCCCGGTGATAATACTCTGACGATTCAGATCCCGGCAAATGCGGTGAGCACACCTGTCTTTTCCAGATTCCGGTTCAGCACGGAGCCGGGTATTCATGTGTTTGGGCTTGCCATCGATGGCGAGGTGGAAGATTATCTCGTTGAGATGAGAACCATCGATGTTGGTGAGGATCCGGCAGGATCATTACCTGGTGAATACAGGTTGATGCAGAATTATCCCAACCCATTCAACTTGTCGACCGAGATCAGATTCGATGTTCCTGAAAATGGTATGGTTCGTCTCACAATTTACAATCTGGTGGGCGAGATGCTTCGCGCTATAGTGAATGGGCAGCGCTCTGCAGGACATCATTCTGCGCACTGGGATGGCAGAAACGAGAATGGTGAATCGCTGGCATCGGGCATTTATCTGTTGACAATGCAGGCCGGGCGGTTCAAAGCCACGAAAAAGATCATTTTGTTGAAGTGATCGTAGTGTTCGATGGGATTAGATCGGACAGGAAAGACGAGTTTAGCCGGATCAGTCGCTGGCGACAGCGCTGGTCCGGCGTTTTATCTTGGGGGTATGAATGATTTGACCAGCGAAAGAGCAAGCTTGTGACGCTTGAAACTCTGTTTCCGCACGGCTCGAAAAGTGAGACTGGTGCCTGTTAAGATGGCTTTTGCCGCCAATATCCCGCTCTGGATCGCGGGCCCGATGCCTTCACCCATGTCCTGCGTCGCCAGCCCTGCAGCATCACCGATGATAAAGGCACCATCATGTTGAACCTGATCTACAGTGTCGCGCACATAATAGATGGCCGAACCCGGATTGAATATGTGTCCACGAACTATTCTTTTGCTTATGGTTGATCTTTCTCCCCTTTATTATATTTCTTGTAAGACAGAATTCTTTGCTGTTCCTTCAGAAGAGACCTGGCGATTTCGGGATGCACGGCTGCCAGATTATTGCTCTCACTGACATCGTTCTCCAGATCGTAGAGCTCTTCTCCGTGCACCAGCTTCCAGCGGCCATACCGGATGGAATATTTACCATCCCAGCCAAAGACGAGTGGTCTTTCCGGCATTGCCTCATCGTGAAAGAGCGTTCCGCTCATATCCTTGCCATCGATCGGCAACGTGTTCAGTTTCTCCTGAAATCCAAGGATCTTCGCCATGGTCGGCACCATATCCATTGTGGACAACACCTCATCGTTCACTTGTCCTGGCTTTATCCGCTCCTTCCAGCTCACCATGGCTGGAATACGGACTCCCCCCTCGTAAACCATTGCCTTTTCGCCGTGCAGTATGCCGTTGTCCGCATGTTTGAAATAGCTTTCCGAATAGCCACCGTTATCGGAAATGAACCAGATCATGGTATTTTCGCGCAGACCTTGTGAGTCCAGCAGATCCAGCAGCCTTCCAATCTGATCATCCATGCAGGACACCATGGCGGTGTAATAGCGGCGGTAAATATCCTTGATATGAGAGAACCTGTTCAGATACGCTTCGGGCGCCTGCAGCGTATTCATGACCTGATGGCCCCTGTACTCTGTCTGCTTCAAGTTCAGTGTATTCGGAGGGATGTCATTCACATCTGTTTTGCCGTAATGGGGCGCGGTAAAGGCAAGATAGACAAAGAAGGGATTCTCTTTTCTCGCAGGCTGCGACAGATACTCAAGGGCGTGGGAACCAATCAATTCAGTCGCGTAGCCCTCCTCTTCCTGTGGTCCGTTATCCACGTACCAGTCTTTTTCCACTGGCCCATAGGAATGTCGAAAATAATCAATACAGCCGCCTGGCATACCACTGAACTGATCGAATCCATGAGACATGGGTAAATATTCTTTACGCGCTTTCCCGAGATGCCATTTCCCGAAAATTGCTGTGTCGTAGCCTTCTGTCTTCAGCAGACGGGGGAGCGTAATCTCTGACGAGTCAATGTGCATCTCATCACCCGGGAAATAGACATCGCTCAGCCCGTGAATGCTGCGATGCGGGTAACAGCCGGTCAGCAAACTGTATCGAGAGGGCGTGCATGCCGGTGATGTCACATAGAACTGGCTGAACCGAATTCCGCTTTCCGCAATGGAATCGATATGAGGCGTGGGAATATCTCCACCATAGCAGCCGAGATCGCCATAGCCGAGATCATCGGCATAGATCAGCAGGATATTGGGTGTGGATCGCTCTCCACGCGAACATCTCAAGTTTCCTAGAGCGGCGTAGAGTGATGAACATGCGCTCAGTTTCAAGAATTGTCTCCGGTCGATGGACATTGTGGTCTCCTTGTGGTCGTAAAAAAATGGAAATGTCAATTTACTTTAATTAGTATAAGAATGAAATAGGAAGCTATATAAAATATTAGAAAAATCTTGTTGAAAAAGCAACTGTTTTTTAATAAATACGTTAGTATAATTTCCCGGATCGTATCCTGTACCAGGATATGATCCGGATATTTGAAAAAAATATTCCTGCGCTAAAATTTTCATTGACATTCCGCTAAAAATCTTTATCTTTAGAACAATACTCCGCAAAACTGGATTTGAATTCATATGCGAATAAAGTTTATACTCTCGATCTTATTCCTTTTGTTTACGGAAATGTCTGTTGCTGATTCATGGGACACGGATATTCAATATTTGCATCCACTGCCGGGTAGCCGGCTTGTTTCACAATCCACGACCATTATACTTCGATTCGAAAAAGAACATGTAATAAATCTGGAAAAGGATGTCTCTTTTGCCGTTTATGGCAGCAGAAGCGGTCCTTGTATTGGTGAAACAGTGCTCTCCAGCGATTCCCGCACGCTGATATTCAAACCGTCTGCTGAATTTCAATCCGGTGAGCGCGTCTCTGTCGATATTTCCACACCCAAGCATCAGGATGATTATCAATATACTTTCCTGATCTCCACTACACGATACAATAATCAGCAGCCCCTGGGAGAGCATAATGATTTCGCTTTTTCAGATGGCAGAGAGGAATACCGGATCATCAATGGTGTCTCTGTACCCGGTGATTTCCCGTCTTTCAAACCTTCAGTATTCAACAATCCATCGGAAGGGATGATATTTATATCGACCGGTAACTATCTGATGATCCTTCGCAATGATGGTACACCATATTATTACCGCAAAACCAATTCTCGTCTTTGGGGTTTTACGCTGCAAGCGGGCGGCATGCTTTCGTTCATGGATGGTGCGACACCGAACATCATGGATAAAAGGTTTGAAATCATCGATTACTACAAATGTGGACACGGTTTCAAGACAGATCATCACGAATTCCGGTATCTCAAGAACGGGCACACACTGCTGATTGCGGAAGATATCCAGGAAGAGGATATGAGTTTGATCGTTCCGGGTGGAAAGGTTAACGCGAGGATTGTGGGCAATCATATTCAGGAACTGGATCGCGACAAGAACGTGATCTTCGAGTGGCGGTGCTGGGATCATTACGATATCGCGGACGCGTTGCATGAAAATCTGAAAGCGTATACAATCAGGTCAGTCCATATGAATGCAATCGATGTGGATTATGATGGCCATTATCTTGTATCGAGCCGGAGACTGGATGAAGTCACCAAGATCGATCGCAGTACGGGTGAGATTATCTGGCGATTGGGTGGCAGGAAGAATCAATTTACATTTATGAATGATCCGGATGGATTTACGTATCAGCATGATATTCGTGCTGTGCCGGGGAAGCCGGGACATTACACGCTGATGGATAACGGCAATTATCATGATCCCAAATATTCACGGGCAGTCGAATACAGGTTGGATATCGTGACTATGACAGCCGAAAAGGTCTGGGAATACAGGCATACTCCGGATCGATATGCATATTGGATGGGAAATGTGCAGCGTTTACCGAATGGGAATACGGTCATCGGCTGGTCGACCAATCAGCTGCCGAAAATGACTGAAGTAACACCCGGGAAGGAAATTGTATATGAGGGGGATTTTTCAGACCGGGCCAATTCTTATCGCGTTCATCGTTATCAATGGGACGGGAAGGCGATTCGTCCCTATCTGTTTGTGGAACTGTATCCCGATAAAGTGACACTTCTTTTCAATCAATTCGGAGCGTGCAATATCGAAAAATTCAGAATCTATGCGGACATCCACGAGCATCCGACAACGCTAATCGATTCCACGGACAATACCTATATTCATTTGACATCCCTGCCCAACATGAGCACCAATTATTTCAGAGTCACCAGTGTGGATAGCAGCGGTGTGGAGAGCGATTTCTCCAATGAGGTGAGCGCTTTTATCAATTTGTATGAACCGGGTGACAATATGATATTGAACGGCGATTTCTCTGACCAGTCACGGCATTGGCGTATCGAAATCGATGATCCGGACATGGCGAGCTGGGATATCGATGATGAGGACCAGTTCCATATGCAGGTAAATTACACCAGAACCAATCCCGCGGATGTGAAATTGATACAGCAGAATCTCAGAATGGTCGAAGGTGTGTCTTACCAGCTGGCATTTGATGCATATGCTGATCAGGACAGGATATTGGATGTTAAAGTCCTTGATGCATCGTTGCGGGTGGATTACAGCAGGATCGGCTCCCTGATTCTGACCGATGAGAAACAGCGATACGTTTATGATTTCGTGATGTCGGATGAAACGGATAGCGAGTCACAAATTGTGTTCTATTTCGCACATGCGGCAGGAGAAGTGGTTCTGGATAATATCTCGCTGAAGCAGCGACCAAGTGCCGTCATCGAAGATATTGCGGTCAAAAATTCGATGCTGTTTTCGAATTATCCAAACCCTTTCAACAATCAGACGATGGTCGAGTACAGGTTAAAAGTTGCAACACATGTCTCCTTAAAAGTGTATGATGTGCTGGGAAGAGAGTTGATCACTCTCTGTGATAGGATAACGGATCCAGGTGTGCATCGCATTTCCTGGGATGGACTCGATGCGCGTGGTCGACAGATGCCTTCCGGTATTTACTTTTTCAGATTGAAATCAAACGATCGGGAACAGGTGCACAAGGCGATCATTTTGAAATAGCTGCGATTGGAATCGCCGTGTAATCTGTCCGATATAAGAAAAAGAAATCTACGAATACCTCTATTCCACAGAAAAACAACCCTGAATCAGGGTCGATAATTGCTGCAAAGCATTCACCAGCCTGAAGAATCTCATAAATCGTTTGATTCTTAACATATAAATTCATATTTTATTATGAAGGGGACATTGTCGCATTCTATTTATGAATGGATATAATATGAGAATTTTTCGACGATGTATCGGTGTTGAAACAGTTAATGTATGGAAGAGAAATAATGAACCAACCATTTGAAATCAAGGACTGCGCGCTCATTGCATTAGCGACTGGGGAGCGTGCACAGAATCTTCGCGAGTTGAGCGACAAGGTAGAGCGGATTGAAACCGGTAGCATCTACTACCATTTTTGGGGAGGGCGTTTACGCGCCAGGTTTGATGATCCGGAGTATAATAACGACTTCGCAGCATGGGCGAGGCATTCATTGCATGACGGGATTTTAGCGGAGCGTTTGGGTGCGATTGATCCCACCAATTACAACAATTTGGAAGAATTAAGGCAGGAACTGATAGAGATCATCGAACAGAGACTCGACGAGAGTCAGTATGTGCCCTGGGCAACGACGGAAAATCAATTTGGATTTCTCACTTCTCAAATTGTTGTATTCAATACAAGCAAATATATTCATGAGCCACATGAGCTGGTGGACATAATACCTGAACTATCAGAAGGGAGTATCTATTATCACTTTATCGATGCCAGAAGACGAACTTCTGGTCGAATCGATGATTTCAGCGAATGGATGAGCCATTTCGATTCGCAATATACAAGTGTACTCGAGAAGATAGCCGGCGTGGATCCATATTTTGCATCTTTATCAGAAATTAGAGCTCAACTTTCATTGATTTTTTTGAAATATATTGGGAAACAGAAATGAATACAACTTTATCGGAATATGCCGGAATAACAGGCGATGGTGTCATCGATCAATTGCAACAGTTGTCTAAACCACTGAAAGGGAAAAGAGTTGTTCATGTTAACTCAACTCGTGTCGGCGGTGGCGTCGCTGAAATACTGAACAAGTTAATTCCGCTGATGAATGAACTGGACATAGAGACGAGTTGGGAAGTGATCTCCGGGGAATCTGAGTTTTATCAATGCACCAAGAGTTTTCACAACGCATTGCAGGGGAATCACGTCGAAATACCGGAGTATCTCTATACGGTTTATGAAGAGACAAACAGACAGAATATGGAGAGGCTGCGGCCGGTTCTCAAGGATGCGGATATCGTTATCATTCACGATCCACAGCCTGCTCTGTTTCTGAATTACTGTCCGGAACGGACAGGTGTCTGGGTCTGGAGATGTCATATCGATGTGAGTCATCCGTATCGTCCGGTGTGGAAGTATCTGCGACGATTTGTGGATGACTATGACGCGAGTATATTTTCTCTGGCCAATTTTTCACAGCGACTGAGGCATCCACAATATCTGATCGCCCCGAGTATTGATCCATTGAGCGAGAAAAACATGGAAATTCCAGAAAAGGAGATCAAGGCTGTCTATGCAAAATTTGACATAGACCCGAAGCGACCCTTGATCACGCAGGTATCGCGGTACGATCGGTTCAAGGATCCCATCGGTGTCATTTATGCGTATCGTCTGGCAAAGCGATTTGTACCGGATTTGCAGCTTGTGCTCGCCGGTGGAGGGGCCACAGATGATCCAGAGGGCGAGGCAGTTCTGAACGAGGTTCAGACAGCTGCGAAAGATGATGACGGGATATATATTCTCTTGTTGCCATCAGACGCACATCGCACGATAAATGCGCTTCAACGTGTCTCGGATATAGTGGTGCAAAAATCAGTAAAGGAGGGTTTCGGACTTACTGTCACCGAGGCCATGTGGAAAGGCAAACCAGTCATTGGTGGTAATGCTGGGGGGATCCGTTTGCAGGTAGTGGATCACCACACCGGTTTTCTTGTAGATACTCCGGAAGGAGCAGCATTGAGAATGCGATATCTGTTTTTTAATAAAGATAAGATGAAAGCAATGGGGGAGAAAGCACATCAAACCGTTCGTGATAACTTCCTGATCACAAGACATCTGAGAGAATATTTAACAATGATGGTCGCATTGCTCTACAAAAATCATGATCGAATCGAACTCAAATAGGCTATGAACAATCAACCCGAACAGAATCTCGGTAAAATCGAAGCATTATACAAGGATCTGGCTGGCGCTCAGCATTCTGTTTTGATGCTGGATTACGATGGTACGCTGGCACCGTTTCGTAAACAACGCGATCAGGCTTTCCCGTACAATGGCGTTCGTGATATTCTCTCGCGCATTATCCAGACAAAGTGCTCGCGCGTTGTGATCATCAGTGGACGCTGGACTGAGGATCTCATCCCTTTGTTAGGGCTCGATGTGCTGCCCGAGATCTGGGGGAGCCATGGGATAGAAAGACGAATGCCCAATGGCCAGTTGACAGTCATGGAAATGCCCGAGGTCTCTCTCAAAGGACTTGCAGAGGCGGAGGAGTGGATCGAGACCAATCTTTTATCCGCGTATTCAGAAAAAAAGCCAGGGTGCCTGGCATTACATTGGAGGGGACAGAAGGAGTCCCTGATCCATGATTTGAGGGACAGAGTGACGGCAGCATGGCGTCCGGTTGCGGAAGAGCATAACCTTCTGCTTCACTCATTCGACGGGGGCATAGAATTACGAGTGCCGGGATTAGATAAAGGGCACGCAGTGAAAACGATTTTGAACGAAGTCGACAGTACGACACCTTGTGCCTATCTTGGCGATGATTTGACTGATGAAGATGCGTTCAAGCAGATCAGAGGTAGAGGTACAGGTATTTTAGTCAGGAAAGAGTACCGGCCATCAGCCGCAGAGGTCTGGATCAAACCTCCGGAGGAACTGTTGACTTTTTTGAAAAACTGGTGTGATAATATCTAGAGAAATGAGGATTCATCATGTTGGAAGAAAAGAAGGAAGTCCATGGTCGGGTCATCATCCTGTCGAATCGGCTGCCAATTCTCGTCAGTCAGGATGATACAGGGCAATGGAAAATAGAACCGGGCTCCGGGGGGTTGGTTACAGCACTTGCGCCGGTCCTTAAAAATCGGGGTGGGATCTGGATCGGTTGGCCGGGGACTGTTCAGGAGGATGAGGTCGTGGCTTTCGATCATCTGCTGGAAAATGCAATAAAAGATGCTGGATACAGACTTGTGCCAATATTCTTGTCCGATCTTGAGCGTGAGAGATATTACAAAGGATTCTCCAATGAAGTCCTGTGGCCTCTTTTCCATGACTTCCAGTCATATTGTAATTTCGATCCGGAATACTGGGAATTCTATGAGAAAGTAAATTTAAAATTTGCGAAAGTCACTCATCAAAATGCTGCTGAAGACGATTTTATCTGGGTACACGATTATCACCTGATCAATGTCGCCGCTTACTTGCGGCAAATGGGCAGTCGCGCCAGGATCGGCTATTTTTTGCATACTCCATTCCCTCCGCTGGATATATACCTGAAGCTGCCGTGGAGATTTCAACTATTGAAATCACTGATGGAATATGACCTGGTCGGGTTTCAGACAATGCGCGATCGCAGAAATTTTCTGCAATGCATCAGGACGCTTATGAAAAATGTGGTTGTTCGTGGCAAGGGCACTGTGATTTCATTAACGTATGAAAATCGACAGATCAGAGTAGGATCATTCCCAATCAGTATTGATTTTTCCGAGTTCGAAAACCTAGCCAGAGGACAGGCGGTCACTGATGGTGCGTGGTATCTGCACGAAAATTTTCCAGAGCAGAAAATCATATTCGGCGTCGACCGTCTTGATTATTCCAAGGGTATTATCGAAAAGTTAAAAGCCTTCAGGATTGCCCTGGAGCGATATCCGGATTTAAGGGAAAAAGTGATCCTGGTGCAAGTACTTGTGCCAAGCAGGCGTTCAATTCCCATGTACGCCAGGCTTAAAGAAGAAATCGAGCGATTGGTCGGAGAGATAAACGGCCAGTTTACGACTCATGGCTGGGTCCCGATACACTATATCTATCGAAGTCTGAATCGAGTGGAATTATTATCCTATTACAGAACCGCTGAGGTCATGCTCGTCACACCGCTTAAGGATGGAATGAATTTGGTGGCGAAGGAGTATTGTGCGTCAAATCTGGAACAAAGCGGAGTGATCGTGTTGAGTGAATTTGCCGGTGTGGTTTCTCAATTTTACCGCAATGCCGTTCTTGTCAATCCTTATGACAATGAAGGCGTCGCAGATGCGATCCACGAAGCAGTCATCATGCCGGAAGAACAAAGAAGAGGCCGGATGAACAAATTACGTCACTCTGTGAAAAAGGCGGATATCTACTGGTGGGTCAATTCATTCCTTTCCGCCGCAATTGCCAAGCGACTGGACAATTTTCCGATCATTGAAGACTATATTCCAGAGGATGCAGGAGATAAAGATGAACGAACAAATGATTCATAGACGAAAATTGGTAATCGTGGGCGCCGGCGCTGTGGGGTCTACCTTTTGCTACGCCCTGGCACAGAGCGGACTTGCTGATGAAATCGCGCTCATCGATAATAATCAGAATCTGGTAAAAGGCCAGGTGCTCGATCTGGTTCACGGACAGCCTTTCTTCCCGACTGTGTCGATATATGAAGGCAGTCAATCGGACTATGCCGATGCAAAGGTGATTGTGATTACGGCAGGCGCGGCTCAACGGCCAGGTGAAACCCGGTTGCAACTGCTTCAGAAAAATGCATCGATTACGCGGAGTATCATGAATGATATCGTCGGTCAGAAGTCTCAGGCCGTCGTGATCGTTGTCAACAATCCAGTGGATATCATGACTTACGTCGCTCAGGAGTCTGTTGACTGGAAAAAAGGTCGCATCATCGGCGCGGGTACCGTTCTGGATAGCGCGCGACTTCGTTATTTTTTAAGCGATCATTGCGGTGTGGATGTGCACAATGTGCATGGATACGTTCTGGGTGAACATGGGGACAGTGAATTTGTTGCCTGGTCCATGACAAATATCGCTGGAATGCAAATGGATAGCTACTGTCCTGCGTGTCAACGTTGCCACGATTGGCTGAACGAGCGGAACGAGATAGAGCAGAAGGTCCGAGATTCAGCCTATCATATCATTGACTATAAGGGCGCGACATGGTTCGCGGTTGGGCTTGCCCTTGTTCGCATCGCCAGTGCTATCCTTCGCGGACAGAAAAGCGTCCTGACGATTTCAACGAGACTTGATGGTGAATTCGGCCTGAGTGATGTTTGCCTGAGCGTCCCGGCCATTGTATCCGGAAATGGCGTAGAACGAATTATCGAAAGTACGTTGCCGGAAGCAGAAGCCCGCTCGCTCGCATCATCTGCGGCGGTTCTGAGAAATGCTATCGAAGAACTTGATGGCTAACGGGGAATAAAAATCTTGACAAAAATGTAATTTTAGCATATATTAACTCTTTATTTATTTTGAGAGGTTGATCCCGTGATCGTTGCCATTGCGGATGATTTTACAGGCGCCGCAGAGATAGGAGGCGTCGGACTTCGGTATGGGTTACGCGTTGAACTCAGAACAGCGCCCGTTGGGAAACTCTATACGGATCTGCTGGTCATTGACTCGAACACACGCTCTTCCACTGAATTGAAAGCCAACAGAAGATCAAAAATGTTTTATCAGGAGATCCGGTCGTTGAATCCGGAATTGCTCTATAAGAAAACGGATTCGGTGTTGCGGGGAAATGTTCTGGCAGAACTGAGTGCACTTCAACAGGTGTACAGAGATAAAACAATCCTGCTTTTGGCTCCGAACCCATGAATGGGACGTTTTATTATGGGTGGCACCTATTACATCAAAGGGCAGCCAATCCATGAAAGCAGTTTTACGGATGATCCTGAACATCCGATCACCTCTTCCAATGTCTTCGATATTCTCAAATCATCAAAGCGCGTTCAGGTTGCGATACACCAGCACGCGGACGCCCTGCCGAGTAAGGGGATCGTTTTGGGCGAAGTGAGCAGTACGGTGGATCTTGGAAAATGGGCGGATAAATTGAATAACAGAGTGATACCGGCCGGGGGGAGCGAGTTTTTTGAAGCCATTCTCAAGTTACGGGGGTATCGAAGAAAAACCTATATGATTCGCTCCAGCGCAGAGAACAAAGGAAAGCGCCTTTTCATTTTGGGCAGTGCGTCCGGGGAGAGCCGGAAATTTGTGAGAAAATCGATTACGCAGGACAAGGCTGTTTCTCTCATGCCCAAGGATCTGTGCCTTGCTGAAGAAACAGATGAAACTGCACTGGAAAAATGGGTGAACCATATCATGCACCTGTTTGAAAACAACAAATGTGTCCTCGTTGCTATTTCCGGCACCACTGCGTATGAATCCGGTTCTGCCATGCAGTTGAGAAAACATATGGCATTGCTGGTTTTGAAAATTCTGCAAAGGACTCGACTCAGCGAGCTCTATATCGAAGGCGGAGCAACGGCATCCTCTATCATCAGCCTTCTGAACTGGAAATCATTCACACCATCACATGAGTATAGCAGCGGGGTTGTCCGCATGAGAGTCGCCGAACAGCCTTCGCTTACTGTCACTGTGAAACCCGGCAGCTACACATGGCCGGAAGAAATCGTGGCTCGAATCTGATCACTATCCGCTTATGAAATCACGGGAGAGATATCTGGAAACAGTACTGTTCGGCTCACCAGATAAAATTCCGTTTGAACCGGGGCATCCCCGAGAGAAGACGTTGCATAGATGGCATAAGGAAGGTCTTCCCTGTGAGGCTGACTGGTTTGAATTTCTCTGCAAGAATCTTGGCATCCCTGTAGAATCGCGCACTGATCTGTTTGGTCTTGATCTCATAAATCTCAAGATGTATCCTGCGTACGAAGAAAAGGTGCTGGTGCATAAAGATGGTCATTATGTTGTGAGAGACTGGATGGGAAATGTCGTTGAAATATCTGATGAATACGATTACACCTATATCCGGTCACCCAAAGATTTTGTCACCAGAAAATGGCATGCGTTCCCTGTTGCCACTCGATCCGACTTTGAAAAGATGAAGGTTCGATATAATCCTGAGGAAAAAGTGAGATATCCATCGGATTTCGATGCGTTGATGAAAAAGGTCGCAGGTCGTGATGTTTTATTTACGATTCATTTCGCAGGTCCTTTATGGCAGCTGCGAGAATGGTGTGGATTCGAACCAATGTGCATGTTGTTCCTCGAAGATCCTGAATTTGTGCGCGAAATGGTTCAATTCTACACAAATTTTATATCAAAAACATTGAGACGTGCACTCGATACCGGCATGGTCGATAGAATATGGATCAGTGAGGACATGGCCTATAAAGAAAAGAGCATGATAAGTCCGCAAATGGCCAGAGATTTTCTCATGCCTGCCTGGTCGAAGTGGATCGGTGAGGCTAGGGAGGCTGGTGTCCAGGTACTGGATGTGGATTCTGATGGATATGTCGGAGAGCTGATACCGCTTTGGATTGAATCCGGATTCAATGTGTGCGATCCCATGGAGGTTGCTGCCGGCAATGATGTCATTGCATTCAGGGGAAAATATGGAGAGCAAATCGCTTTTCAGCAAGGCGTTGACAAGCGGTGCATCGCTCAAGGTGGTGGCGCAATCCTAAGCGAACTCGAACGGATCAGGCCGCTGTTGAAAAGCGGTGGTTTTATACCTGGATGTGACCATGGCGTGCCTTATGATATCTCATGGGATAACTTTGTGTTCTATTCAACTCTCCTCGCCGAAATGACCGGCTGGCTTTGAGGCCATGTAAATACAGAAATGCAATGAATGAAGGGGATCAATGTGGAAATCATCATTGAAAAAGATAAGGCAGAGCTTGGCAGAATGGCAGCCATGAAGGGAGCGCGATTTATCAATGAGGCAATCGAAAAGAGGGGGACAGCCAATATTATTCTCGCGACCGGGGCTTCCCAGTTTGAGATGCTGGCAGCACTTCAAAACGAGGCGGTGAACTGGGGAAAGGTGAGGGGTTTTCATCTTGATGAATACATAGGCTTGAGCCCATCGCATCCAGCCTCTTTTCGAAAGTACCTTAAGGAAAGGTTCGTCGATGCCGTACCGCTGAATAGATTTTATTATGTCGATGGAAATAACGATCCTGAAGAGGAGTGCGCGAGATTGGAAGCCATCATCAGTGATCACAAAGTTGATGTTGCGTTTATCGGTATTGGTGAAAATGGACACCTCGCGTTCAATGATCCACCAGCGGATTTCGACACTGAATTCGCGTATATTACCGTGACTTTGGATGATGCCTGCCGCAAACAACAGATGGGGGAGGGATGGTTCGATCGATTCGAAGATGTCCCTGATCGCGCTATCAGCATGTCCATCAGGCAGATCATGAAATCAGGGTCTTTGATCTGTACAGTTCCCGACCAGAGAAAAGCAGCCGCGGTGAAGAAATGTGTCGAAGGTCCGGTGACTCCTGAACTTCCTTCCTCAATATTACAACGCCATCCTCGAACATGGCTCTATTTGGACCACGGCTCTGCATCCGAACTGTCATCATTCAAAATTGATCATTCATAGAAAAGGATTCTGATATGCATTGGTTTGACATATTCATTCTGGTGATTTATCTGGTACTTGTTACGTACATCGGCATCCGGACGATGCGCAGGGTAAAGAATATTCAGGAGTTTTTCATGCCTCGCAAATTCGGAAAGACAATGATGGTCATGTTCACATTTGGCGCGGGAACCCATGCGGACCAGGCTGTGTCGGTAGCATCGGCGAGTTATTCATATGGATTGTCTGGCATCTGGTATCAGTGGCTATGGCTTTTCGCAACGCCTTTCTACTGGCTGATCGCGCCTGTGATGCGTCGATTCAGAGCGATCACAACGGCCGATGTATTTGAAGCGCGATATGACCGCACGCTGGCAATGTTGTTCGCATTTGTCGGCAGCCTGAATCTGATGATCAGTATCGGCGTCATGCTCAAAGGCGCCGGCGCCGTCATCGATGCAACTACCGGCGGACTCATCCCTGCGGACCTCGCAATTTTTATGATGACGATCATTTTCGTAATCTATGGCATTGCCGGTGGTCTTCAGGCAGCCATTATTACCGATTTCATCCAGGGTGTACTGACGATCATTCTCTCATTCATCCTTCTACCATTGATCCTGAATGCAGTCGGAGGCATTTCCGGCATGCGTGAAACCATAGGGAATCCCGCCATGTTTACACTCGTGGCGCCGGAAGGGATTGGGGTTTTCTATATCCTGGTAATTTCGTTCAATGCCCTGGTCGGCATCGTTACCCAGCCGCATACCATGGGTAATTGTGCAGCTGGGAAAACGGAATTCGAAGGACAGATCGGATTTATGGGAGGAAGTGTGCTCAAACGGATCTGTACTGTGGCATGGTCGCTCACCGGCCTCGGGGCAGTGGCGTATTTTGCCGGACAGACACTCGATCCCGACCTCATATTCGGCAAGGTCGCCAGAATATTTCTGCCGGGCATCATGCCGGGACTGATCGGTGTTTTCCTGGCCGCCATCCTGGCGTCCATGATGAGCTCATGCGATGCCTTTATGATCGCATCATCCGGTCTGTTCACTGAGAATGCATATAAGAAACTTGTTCCTGACAAGTCAGTGAAGCACTATCTGGCTGTCGCAAGAATCGTTTCGCTGATTGTCGTCGCCGGCGGTCTCCTCTTCGCGTATTGGCTTCCTGGAGTCATTAAGGGGTTGGAGATGTTTTGGAAGATCGCGCCGATGATGGGCATCGCATTCTGGCTTGGTTTGTTCTGGAGAAGGACGACCTCAGCCGGGGCATGGGCATCGACCGTCTCTGCGTTTTTGACCTGGATATTGACTGAGCAACAATTCTTCGTCTCCCTGGTCGAGAAACTGCCTTTCGCCAATTCGCTGCGCCTTGTGGTTGAACGCAGCTGGGGATTTGAAATCTATTTACCATGGCAAATGATCGCTTATCTGGGTGTCGGAACGGTGACTGGTATTGTCGTCAGCCTTTTCACCAAAGGCGTTGCCGAGAGTAAACTGGATAACTTTTACGCGCTGGTCAGGACACCTGTCGCAGCCGGAGAGAAAATACTGGAACCCTGCACGATACCGGAAAACAGTGCCGTACCGCCGAAGAATTTGCTTTTCAATTTTGGTGGACTGGAGATCAATCGTCCGAGCCGTAATGATATCGTGGGATTCCTTTTCGGCTGGTTCTTTGTCGTTGCAATCGTATTGTCAGTATACTTCATTGCGAGATGATGCTGAACGGTTCAGAAAAATATTATTTTAAGATCTTTTCACTCTCGATCTGCCGGAAAAGATCATGCATCATCTCAACATAGATCTCTTCTTTTTTCCTTTTTTCAGGGTGAAATGGATAGGCGAAGATCAAGAGTGTCTGCACCCATTTTGTCAATGCACTGCTTCGCCTCAGGTTTTTGAGCAGTTGATTGTCAGAATTATAGAGATCGAGTTCCACGGAATAGCTATATCGATAGGGTACAGGGAGCAAAGTGAGGCTGAGTGTGGATGCGATTTGCCCCAGAAAGTGCGATGTGAATGATTTTGTTCGCATGAATTTCAGTTTCATGATGTAGTCATGACGTCTCATTAAACTGTCTTTCTGTGCCCTTCTCCTGGGCTCATTGACATCTGAGGCGTATTCCGTGAACGTCGCAAATGAATGAATGTTGCTGAATTCGTTCAGCGCATCCTGAAAGAAATCATCGAATCCACTGATCCTCTGCCTCGCATTGTCAAGCCTCGGGATGGCGTCAAAGCCATTTGTTTGGCGATAATGACTGAAGATGAAAAGCACAGACACGCCATCCGCGCCGTAATTTTTGCCGCTGGATTGCTCAAATCTTCCTCTTAAATCTGCTTTGAATGTTGCACAATTGGTGAAAGACATGATCAGCAGAATAAGTGCAACGAGGTGCATCCGTTTAAATGACCGCATAATATATCCTCCATGGATCCGGATAAGTAAATATAATCATGGGCATTCCGCGCTTATGCGAAGCGGATCACCAGGGGCACTGCGATGGCCGTCATTGCGAGACAGAGAATGACCGCAGTGAAAAGTACATATCTTTTATTGTAATTTGTCAGCAATGTGCCGTCATAATATTTATCGACTTGATTGTCTTTATACATCACCATTATTCCATCAAGAAGTTTCCCACGGGTCTTTTTCCCAGTGGATAGCGCACTGATGGCAATGATATTCACGACGATCGCCATGATGATGAAAATGATCAGTACGAAATCATCACCCGGATTGGCCTTTTCAGAAGCCGCGCTGCCTGCTACCGCCGAGTTGATAGCGAGCACGATTAGATTGAAAAGAACCGTGGTGATGATAAATATCGTATCCGTTCTCGCGGTCTGCTGCAATTCGTGTGTGATATGTTCATGTACCTTTTCTATCATGGCTGCCTCCTTCAAGAAATATGTGATGTGTCAAGCGATGTATCCTCTCTTATCCTGAATTTGCCATCGCTTCCACTTAGAAATTTCCAGAAATGACTCACTGTGTTTTTAAGAAATGTGTAATCATGGCTCACAAGCAGCAACGCGCACGTACACTGGTTGAGTGCCTCTTCAATGCATTTTAATGATGGCAAATCCATATGATTTGTTGGTTCGTCCATCACGATAAGACCTGGATTCCTGAGCAAGCCTTCGGCAAGCATCAACTTGCGTACCTCCCCCGGACTGGGCAATTTCGTTTCCAGGACATGCTCAGGATCTGATCCCAGACGGCTGATAATGGCCATTATCAATGCCATTTTATCTCTTTTCAAATGATTGATTTTCTCAAGTATCCGCCTGGATTCATCCGCACTGATCTCCTGAGGAATATAGATGATCCTGTCGTGCTCGATTTGAACTTCGGAAATAAAGTGGCGAAGAAATGAGCTTTTACCCGATCCATTGCCGCCAACCATGCCGATCCTGTCGCTATATTGGATCATCAGGTCCGGAGATCTCAAAACGACACCAGGGCCAAGTGCGATTGTATGTGAGGGAATCGTAATGGGAAAACCGCGTCGACCAGCGTCGGCATCGAAAAAAATGCCGAGTGCCTGCGTTTTTCTGAATTCAATCTCTTCCTTCCTGCGTTCCGACCGTTCGAGTTGTGTTTTCAGCCTGGCGTGAAGCCGCCCTTCGAGCGCATCCTTGCCGGTCATCCGTGCTATATCTTTCTTTTCTTTGGCATCATGATCCCGATTGCTGATATTGCGTTTTGATCTCTTCTTATCCGCTCCCCTGGCATTTTCCCGCTGCTGGCTGACCTTTCTCCTTAATTTTCTTATTTCTTTTTTTGCGCTCTGAAAGGCTTGAATTTGCTCCTGGTTCTCACGTTCGATCTCAATCGACGCCGCACTATAGTTGCATCTTCGCAGGTCGATATGCGGTGGGAAGATGAACAGTGTATGCGTGCATAATTCATCAAGCAGCTGGCGGTCGTGACTGACTAAAAGTCCGATTCCCTTGTATGCACGAAGCGCGTTGAAAAGGATCTCCTTAGAGTTGCGGTCAAGGTGATTTGATGGCTCGTCAACTGCGAGAATCGCTGGATTCAGCACAAGCGCGGTTGCGATTTGACATCGCTTTCGTTCACCATGGCTCAGAGAGTTCCAGCGCATCTCCCATGAATCTTCCAACTTGAGTGTTTTTTTAACCGAGAAAACAACACTGTCCGATGTATTGAAGATCTTGTGAAATTGGTCCGGTTCATGGTCAGTGCGCTGCGGACAATAGTACGCCGGACCGGATTTTGTTATGTGCCCATTATCCGGCTCAAACTCGCCGCATATCAGCTTTAAAAGAGTGGTCTTGCCGCTGCCATTGGCTCCAACCACACCTGTCCAGCCCTGTTGAAGCTGAATAGAGACGGTATCGAACAAGGGTTCCGGGCTTGACGGATACGAGTAGCTGAGCTCATTGATGTATATGAATTGAGCCATGACAGCACAAAGATAATCATAAGATACTTAAAAGTCAATCTGCTTTTGCGGGCATTGGTCATATCACTGATGGATGTATGATTGGTGGCTGTTCAATGAGCGAATTGATTACGCGAGGGAGGCTGTGTCCAGAGCTCTCGATTTACTGGCTTCGGAAGATATAATCGAGGAGCTTGAACATGTCGGTTCAGACAAAAGGTGCCGTCTCAAGAGGAAGAAAGAGACGGACGATTCCTGATAAAATGGTTGAACCAATCATGTCATCGTTCGTGAAATATTTCTGCTGAAAAAATTTTAATGACTGCGTCAGGACTCTTCCATGAGTCGGCGGACAAACCCGCTTTTTTGCATGTGTGTTCGAGAAAAGTCATCTTGTCCCATTTATAATCTACGGCAACCTGAGGAAGCAATAAACCACTTCGCCCACCTTTTTCGATCATGAGCCCGTGTACGCCAACTTCGATTTCCTGGATATCTCTGATTTGTTTTAGCGGTGTGAGAACGGAAATTTCGATTTCCAGATCTCCGACCTCCTCTTTTCTCACGGGTGAAAATCTCGGATCGCGGAATGCTGCAGCCGCGGCCATCTCCTGAACGGTCTCACCGAGTGGCTTGGTCGCGACTATGTAACCGATGCAACCGCGCAGCATACCATCCTTGTTAAGGGTCACAAATGCGCCTCTTTTTTCCTTTAATATCTGAGATTTCGGTTTTAATTGTGGAGGTGATTTGTACTCGACTCCGTGCTCAATGGCTTCTCTTGCAATCTTGAGCAGTGTTTTTTTGTCCTCTTCATTCAATCCTAATTCGACACCAATTTTTTCATCATCTGTCTCGGTGCTTTGATAAATAGCGATGGATGCATAACCGACGACGTATCCGCCGCGATCACCCGTAACATCGGAAGAATTTATTCTTTTGACCATTGTCGCTTTATCCGCGCCAAGTTCCATCGCGACGAGTTCAGCCACTGCCACTGGTCCTCCGCCACACGCCATCACGTCACGATTCAGAATGGCTTCGCAAAACGCCTGAGGTTTCATTGCGAGTATCATATTGATAGTCTTGTCATCACTTCCTAAACAATCATCATAAGAATAACCGTGATAGAGATCTGTACTGGCGATGAGCAGAATCTTTTTACCTTTTACCGCTTTCACAATCGCATCCGCAAGCCTGTGGCAGTTTTCGTACGAGTAATCCCAGATGGAAATTGGAACGATTGTAAGTTCCGGTAGTGCGATCTGCATGAATGGCAACTGGATTTCAAGCGAATGCTCTTCGCGATGCCCTGCGGTTGAGGCGATGATCGATGGATGGTAATTTACAATGGCCTCTGCGATCTCCATGTTCACAGGTACAATACCGAGAGGTGTCTCATAACCGCTTCCCGTGTATATGGAGACTCCCTTGAATGATTCCCGATGGCTCGGTGCGAGTACGATGACGGCATCGTACGATTTACCCATCACTTGTTTATATGCGCTTGCAGCGATTGCTCCCGAATAGTCGTAGCCGGCATGGGGGGAGACGAGTGCGATGATATCACCTTTAATATTCGCTTTTTCAGCTTCATTTAAATAATTGGAAATGAGCTTATTCAGTTGTTTCTGATCCCCGGGATACCAGGAGCCTGCCACGGCTGATTTTCTGATATGATCTTTCATCAAATTACCTCCAGTTTGCTTCCTGGATTGTGAGTTGCCAAGGATATGATAGAAAGTCATCGTGATTCCCAATATGAATGGCACGATCCAAATTGACCATCTTTTCACTTTGATAGCTCCTTATCGATTGAACAGAATTTATTTCCAAACGCCTGCAATCAGCGTATCGCATTTCGGACATTTTGTATCCACCATGTTGTTTTCGATGATCGAATAACCGGCGCGTCTGATCAAAACTTCATTACAATTCGGGCACATCGTCGATTCTCCGGGATGGCCTGGAATATTGCCGACATATGCATAGTTCAAACCTGCTTCCAATGCGATCTTTCTTGCGTTGACCAACGTAGACACAGGCGTCGGGGGCAGGTTTTTCATGCGGTATTGCGGGTAAAAACGTGTGAAATGTATGGGAACATCAGCTCCGAGATTTCTGACGATCCAACGACACATATCCTTCAGCTCATTGGGCGAATCGTTGTGTGTCGGAATGATCAAATAGACAATTTCAGTCCATACGTTCATCTCTTTCAGAAGCACAAGAGTGTCCAGCACCGGTTTCAATTCTCCGGCCACAAGGTCTCTGTAGAATTTTTCCGTAAATGCTTTTAAATCGATTTTTACGGCATGCAAGACCTTTACAAGATCACGCATCGGCGTCTCGCAGATATAGCCATTGCTGATCATGACGCTTTTGATCCCGTTTTCATTACCGCATATCGCACAGTCATACATGTACTCAGTGAAAATGACCGGCTCGGTATATGTGTAGGCAATGGCTCGTGAATGGCTTTTTTGAGCGAGCCGTACGATTTTCTCCGGGGGGAGTTCGAGATTATCTATTTGTTCGGGTCTGATCTGTGAAATCTGCCAGTTCTGACAGAATTTGCACTCGACATTGCAGCCTACTGTGGCGATGGAGAACGCCAGAGAACCGGGATGGAAATGGAATAGCGGCTTTTTCTCGATGGGATCCACATGCGCAGTGCACGGTCTTGAATGCACCAACGTGTAATATATGCCATCTCTGTTTTCCCTGACCCCGCAATAGCCACGCTCCTGGTCATCGATAACACAATGTCTGGGGCAGAGGTTGCATTTAATCTTCCTGTGCGGCAGCTTTTCATAATATCTGGCTTCAGTGAGAAAATCATCCGAGTGTGCCGAAGCCGAAAGTGCAGATTGGGCAAACGGCGACAGACTGCACAAAAGCGCCGTATCTTTCATGAATTTTCGTCTTGAGATAATCATACGCTGATCAGATCAATTTTGGAAAGATCATGAATGCCGAGAGAGTGCAATGGATCGGCAGCTGTGTGAATATAGGTTGGCTCCCGCCCCGCCTCTTTCAGCGAAGCCAATCCATTCTCTTTTCTCTTATCTTCAATGATTTTCCATCCCAGAGTATCCAGTGCAACCATGTCCCTGCCGACAATAATACCGTTATAATGCCACGTCCACTGTGGCATGAATGGAGGACCGCCCTCGTACTGGCATGTTAGTGCATCGCATACAGTCAATCTGGTTTTATTCCGTATTTCTGATAATACATTCACATCAGCTATATACGGATCACCCAGATGGCTATGGTATTTATTGGGATTATGGATGGCGCCGAAGAAATTTTTCAGCGCATTGGTTATCCCCACTATCCCATGATCTTTTAAAATCGGGACATTGATGATCGCTGTGCACTCTTTCACCAGTATATTGCTCAGAAAACTGCCGATCTGTCCAGACTCATACAGTCTGCGGCTGTAACCCACATGATCCGTTCCGAAGTACCGGACATTCCTTGTCGATGTCTTCACGTGATATCCCGCTTTTTCAAGATCGACATTGGCACGATCCCATACGATGATCCGGTCTTTGCTGATACCACATTCGAGCAGATTTTCGATGATCGCATCGACGACCTCGTGAGAAGTAGATATCCCTTTACCTGCCAGACAGTTAATTTTAATACCAACGGTGTCTGCCGGCTTGAAAAGTCTACCCCATATCCTCTGCGCGCTGGAAGTCTCGAAGAAATTTTCCATTGCACGGTTCAGCAAACTGTAAACAGCATCTGAATTCAAAGAACCTTGAGCGTTTCTGACATTTTCATGGCGAGCATTCACGATACGGGAGGCGGAAGATATCGTCTTTTCTCCCGAAATGTGCATTGTCGGCAAGCAGGCCGCGGAACCTGCCATTAAACTCTTTTTTAAGAAAATTCTGCGATTTATCATAGGTTTATCGAATTCAATGTCATACTCATGCCACAACTAGATTATATCAAATTTCTCTCTAAGTGTCAAGTCAAATTCTTGAATGCCAAAGAGAACAGTGCAAACATGCGATGTCGACATGGAAACTGCGCTGATGCGCTTGATCCTGTAGACGAGGTCAGTTTTTAGAGAGAGATGCCAGCAAAGACCTGGCAACCGTGTTCTGCGGATTGACTGCCAGTGCTTTCTTGCACATAACTTCAGCCTTTTCGAGCCAGCCATTCTCAGAGTAAAACTGTGCCGCCAGCAGATAAGCCGATTCGAGGCCATCCTTTTTTGAGATGATTTTGATCAGGCTTTCGAGGTCCATATTGAAAAGTTCTGAACAGAAATTCGCATTCTCAAGGAAATAGGATATCAGATGAATATTGTCAATATGTGACTTCAGCATGCTGAGCAATACATGAATGCCCTCATCAAACAATACCCTGATCCTGTCGAGGTTTCGCGACAAAGATGCCTTTGTCTCCTGATAATCCGTGCTGTCTTCCTGGTAGTAATCCATGACATATTTCAGTTCACGCGCGACCATGACTTTATGGAATAGCAAGCCAACGGTATTCATGAAATTGATCTGTTCTTCATTTGGAGTAAATTTTTGAGCGATTTCAAATGTTCGCTTCTTCGGATCAACGATCTTCCTGAATATCAAATGGTGGTTTTCCTTTATCTCAAAAAGCATATCGCATAATTTTTTCAAAATACTGAATGAAATATCTTTCTCCGCGGCGATGCTTTTCTCGAACATGAATTTGGATTCGAGAAAACCAGTAACCATTTCACGAATTTTCCAGTCACGGATGTCTTGTATATAACGACTTACCATTATGTTTTATAACTCCTGCGTGTGATATTTCTTTACTACGTAATATCGAATGGATCGTTGGATAAACCGAACCCGGAGGAATCCATTCGATGGTTCATTTGTTCCCGTTTGTGAAGATGGCGGTCCGGATATCACGCTGCTTATCTGATATCTCCTCCGAAAGGCTCAGCGACGCGCTTACTCTGTCCTTTGTACCGATAGAGGCGGTCAAACGCGTTTTGATGTTATCGCGAATGATAATGACTTCCGTATCAAGGCCGGGCGATAGCGATTCAACGAGGCGCTTGATATCTGATGGGCGTCGGACCTGATTCGTTCCAATGGAAAGCAGAACGTCTCCACGTTTCACCCCCGCTTTGGCCAGCGGACCGAATCTGTCCAAAGTGGTAATACTGTTATCAGCGTCGTTTAACCTGATCTTGCCTATATCGGCAATCTCTTTTGTCTCTATCTCAACCTTAATGCCGGCGACCTTCAGTAATTTTACATAGGGAAGTTCGACGACGCCGCTGATATAATAATCGAAAAAATTCGAAAAATCCACCCCTGTCAGCGAAGATACTGCCCTCTGAATATCACGCTCTTCATAACCTGCGCCATGTTTTGCGAACCAGGAATACATAAAGATGAAGAGATCGTCCATGCTGATCCGATTCGAGGAAACCCTTCTCATTTCGAGATCAAGCAGTAATCCAAGTAGATATCCTTTCGTATAGTAGGATATCCCTTGACTGTGATAGCCGTTTTCCCAGGTGTCCAGACTGGCTTTCTCAACCGATGTGATCAGTCTGTCCGGATTTGACTGCAATTTTTCAATAGACCTCTCCACATAAGATGTGAAGTCATGCATATTGATGATACCTGTTCGCAACAATGTGAGATCTGCGTAGTAGCTGGTTACCCCTTCGCAGAACCATAGATTTTTGGTGCGACTTTCCTGAGTATATTCAGTAACATCAAATACAGCTGGATGAATGTTCTTGACATTCCATACATGAAAGAATTCGTGCGCAATGACCCTGGCTGCCTGATTGATGTCGTTTCTCAACATTCTTTTCGAGAATGTGAGTCTGGTCGAGTTATGATGTTCCAGTCCTCCGCCGCCATGTCCTTCGTCCTGAATATCGATGAGAAAGTTGTATCTGTTGAATGGGAAGCCGTTGAACAGATTGCCTTGATACTCAACGATACGCTTTGTCATTATCAGCAGTCTCTCCATGCGCATCAGAGATGTGTCTGTAACTGCCAGATGAAATGTCGTTCTGCCGACGTTAAAATAGTATTCCTCAGAACGTCCGATGAGCGCAGGTGAATCTATGAGATCATGATAGCTGTCCGCCTTGAGATCAAAATATGTGTCAGTGGAAGACAAAGCGGATGCCAGTTTCCAACCATAAGGAAGACGATAACTTACACTTACAGGAACATCCTGCATCCCCCGCACGTACATGAAATTCATTGCTCCGTCAACGATTGCTCCAGATGCGCCGATATGCTTACCCATGAATCTCGATGTTGAATGATCGACATTATATTCCACATTTATGCTGGTGCTTCCGCCGCATTCCACGTTCCATTGGCCTGTGTTGAGGCGTGTCGCGTTCAGAGGAAGTGGTGATTCACCGAACGCCTTGAAATTCGAGACATATTGTCCGAAATCTGAACGCACATAAGCGCCGGGTCTCCAGGCTGGCATCACGAACACAAGACTGGTTGCGTCATTTTCGTCTATATTGATATTGATGTGAAACGAATTCCAGGTCTCGGTGTCTACTTCGATCGCATAGGAAATCTTCTGTGCGAGACAAAGATTGCCCAGCATTGGATTCGCGAGCAGAAGCACTGCGAGCAGCAGAAATGCAATTGAATTTTTCCCTTTGATCATGTGGACTCCTGTATCAACCATTGTTCAATACGCCCAGTTTTCTGCCCGTTTTTGTGAATGCGGAAACCGCTTTGTTCAAATGCTCCTTTTGATGGGCTGCCGAGATTTGCACGCGAATACGTGCCTGTCCTTTGGGCACAACAGGATAGCTGAATCCGATGACATAGATGCCTTCGTCGAGGAGATCTCTGGCCATGTCTTGAGCAAGCGTCGCTTCATAGAGCATGATCGGGACAATAGGATGTACTCCGGGTCGTATCTCAAACCCTGCTTCAGACATCTTTTCCCGGAAATAACGGGTGTTTTCATGGAGCTTGTCTCGCAGCTCGGTCGTCTCAGATAGCATATCGACTACAGCGATTGTTGCTCCGGTGACGACAGGAGATAATGAATTCGAAAAAAGATAAGGCCGGCTTCTTTGTCGCAGCAGTTCGATAAGTTCCTTTCGACCGGACGTACATCCGCCCATGGCGCCACCCAGCGCCTTTCCGAACGTCGTTGTAATCAGATCGACGCGTCCCATGACATCACAATATTCATGTGTTCCACGCCCGGTCTCACCGATAAATCCTGTTGCATGGCTGTCATCAACCAGTACCAGCGCATCGTATTTTTCAGCAAGGTCACAAATATCTGATAAGCGTGCGATATCTCCGTCCATTGAAAAAACACCATCCGTGGCAATCATGCGAAATTTGACGGATTGCGATTCTTTTAATTTTTCTTCAAGGTCGTTCATGTTGGCATGTTCGTAGATGTAGCGATTGGCTTTCGTAAGGCGTATGCCGTCGATCAATGAAGCATGATTCAAAGCATCGGTTATGATCGCGCTGTCGGGATGTAAAAAAGGCTCAAAAACACCGCCATTTGCATCGAAACAGGCGGCATATAAAATTGTATCTTCCGTCCCAAGAAAGTCGGATACCTTTTTCTCCAGAATTTTATGGATTTCCTGAGTACCACAGATGAAACGTACAGAACTCATCCCATACCCCCAGTCATCCAGCGTTTTATGCGCAGCCTCAATGACTTTAGGATGACTCGATAATCCAAGATAATTGTTGGCACAGAAATTCAATACCTCTTCTCCGGTGCTGACCTTTATCTCGACGCCCTGAGCGCCCATGATGATCCTTTCATCCTTATAGAGTCCGGCGTCCTTTATTTCCTGAAGTGTGTGCGATATCTCACCTTTCATATTTCCGTACATAATTGTCTCCCGTTTTACTGTTCTGATATCTGGCTCAAGAAACTCACTCTCGTTAAATATAATAAACGAATATAATAAGAGCAATAGAATATTTTCAATTTTACCGGAAAAGAAACCGCGGATAGTATATTTCAGTCTTCAAGGACGATGAAGGCAATTGCCATGTCTTCTGCATGCGAGAATGTGATATGGATGTGTCTGATCCCTCTGGTATGAATCATGTTGCTGACTGCACCATGGTGAATGAGACAGGGTTTCCCCAGATCATCGTTCAGAAATTCCATGTCTTTCCACTTGATGCCATTGCGAAGTCCCGTACCAAGGGATTTCAGAAGCGCCTCTTTTGCAGCGAAACGAACGGCGTAATGTTGAAATCTGTCGACCCTGGCCTCACAATATTTTTGTTCAGCCTTCGTGTAGATTTTCTGAATAAACCGCTGTTTATAAGTCACGATCAGAGATTCAATCTTTTTGATACTGACGATGTCCGTGCCTATCCCTGTGATCATAGCGCTCTGATGGAGTTGAGTCGTTTAAGATGGTGTCGTTACCAATCGTACTACTTGGAGAGTGTTATTTCGATCTTTTCCGGTGATTCATCCAATGACAGGGAGCTGACCATCGCGATTATTACTTTGCTGATTATCGATCGGACAAATTCATTCATCTGTACCGGCTTGTCATTAATCCTGATGACTATATTTTTCAGCATAATTATTACCTGTAAGAGATTAACATGACTTGAATTTTTTATAACCATTCTGCAAGGCAAAAATATCCAATTCGTAAGATGCCAGATAATCGACGATGAACTTCGGTTTCTTCGTGATTAGCTGGTCGTCGATGATCTTTATGTAGTGATTGCATTTATTGCAGGCATCGATACGCATTGGAGATTTTTCTGGTAAGAAGATATGCTCAAGCTGTTTCAGGTCTGTATTCAGACAGAAGGGGCATCCCGGATGAGAATAGTTCCATTCGGTATTGCACAAATGGCACCATAGGATACGGCTATCTTCCTGCTCATTTACCATTGCCATGGACGGGTAATTCCCGCACACAGGACACCTGGAAGATTGAATTTGCACATTCTGCAGTTTCTTGGTGAAGTACTCCGAACAAAGCTCCAGATATGGGGACGCCAGATACTCGCCAAACCTTCTAAGAAAATTTCTGCCCAGACCATATTTTTGAGCAAAGGATTTGCATCTTTCCTCATCTCGTGACAGGACGATATTTATGATATCCCCCAGCACGATTTTCCTCTTGTCATTCAGATCTTCGATTAAAATCAGATCCTCATGCTCCGCGCGGTGTTCTTTCATCACCGCAAATATATTGTCAAAAATGATCTCGAGATCCTTCTCCTCTACGAGGATATCTTCAGGATGGATCAAATAGTCACCATTAGCGAGCCTTGAACCAAGATCGATCGCGTTCAGTTTATCAAAGGAAAAAACCGCGATCAGATGCTGCATATTTTTGACCTGCACCTTGAGGAGATCTTCATGAAAGCTTAAATAGCTCATTAAGAATTGTCTTTGCGTTTTTGTAAGTTCAGGCATTTTGGATCCACGTACAAAAGATGCAGTGCTACTCATTGGATGCGGGATCGTGAACTTATGATTGCGTCGTGGTCATTTGAGATGGTGTCGATTCACATGTGCTTTTCACTTTTCAACGTACATTCACGAGTATTGCTGTGATCTGAAAAAATCCCGCATTTTTTTTCGACAACAATTCTGATATGGCTTTTTACTTATCGTTCAATGCTTCAATTCCCGGTAATTTAAACCCGCCCAGGAATTCCAGTGAAGCACCCCCTCCGGTCGAGACATGCGTGATACTCTCGGTCGCTTTCGCTTTTGCCAGTGCAGCAACAGAATCTCCACCTCCGACAACCGACACAGCACCGGCTTTGGTCCTTGCTGCAAGTGATTCCGCGATAGCGATTGTACCTTTACTGAATTTATCCAATTCAAAGATTCCCATAGGCCCGTTCCACACGATGGTATTGGCTTTCATGAGCACTTCCTGGAATTTCTGAATGGATTTCGGACCAATGTCCACACCGAGCCAGTTATCCGGTACATTGCAGTCCGTAGTGATATCTGTGTTCGCGTCTTCTGATACTTCAGTGCTGATGACGTTATCAACGGGTAGAAAGAGGTTGACGCCTTTCTTCTCGGCTTTATCGAGTATTTGTGCTGCAAGCTCAACTTTATCCTCTTCCAGCAGTGACTTGCCGATATTGAAACCTTGTGCTTTGAAAAAGGTGTATGCCATTCCTCCGCCGATGATCAAGGAATCTACCTTGCCCAGGAGGTTTTCAATGACATCGATCTTGCCGGATATTTTTGCTCCGCCAAGTATTGCCAGAAACGGCCGTTGAGGTGTTTCAACCGCATTTCCCAAATATTGAAGCTCTTTCTGAATGAGATAGCCTGCTGCGCAAATATCGAAATATTTTGTGACACCCTCAGTGGATGCATGTGCCCGGTGCGCGGTTCCGAATGCATCATTCACGTAAACGTCACCCCATGCTGCCAGCTGTTTGGCGAACTCAGGATCGTTTTTTGTTTCTCCGGAATAAAAACGCAGATTTTCCAGCAGTATCACATCGCCCTCTTTAGCATTTTCGACAGCATTTTTAACTTCAGGGCCGATACAATCGTCGAGAATCTGAACGTCTTGTCCGATCAATTGGGACAGGCGAACGCCCGCGGGCGCCAGGCGCATCTCATCTTTGACGTCCCCTTTAGGCCTGCCAAGATGCGACATCAGGATTGCTTTCCCACCTGACGTAATTATTCTGTTTATGGTCGGAAGCGCTGCTTTGATACGCGTATCATCCGTCACTTCACGCTTTTCATTCAAGGGTACATTGAAATCAACGCGAACAAGAACGCGCTTACCTTTGAGATCAAGATCATCTATTGATAACTTTGCCATCTATTGCCTCAAAAATTAAATATAGTTCTTATCTTTTGCAAATTTTGTCAATTCATCTCTGAATTTGGGGTGTGCAATATTGATCAACGCCTCTGCGCGTCTGCGAACGCTTCTGCCGTGCAAAAAAGCCACACCGAATTCAGTAACAACATAATGTACATCACCGCGACTGGTGACGACGCCGGCGCCCTCTTTAAGGTGAGGGACAATCTTGCTTATGGTATCATTCTTGGCTGTCGAAGGCAGCGCAATGATCGGTTTCCCGCCCTTGGACCGTGCCGCGCCGCGAATGAAGTCAACCTGACCACCAAAACCGGAATAGATGCGGTAGCCAATTGAATCTGAACAAACCTGCCCCGTCAAATCGACTTCTATTGCCGAATTGATCGCGACCATTTTGTCATTTTGTGCAATGACGAAAGGATCGTTTGTATAGTTCACAGGATGCATTTCGAATAATGGATTGTTATGAGCAAATTCATACAGTTGTTCTGTCCCCAGAATAAATGTGGCAACAACCTTGCCATGATGCACGTTCTTTTTCGACCCATTGACAAAGCCTGCTTCGATGGCCTCCATCACCCCATCTGAGACCATCTCTGTGTGAATACCCAGGTCCTTTTTTACGCGCATCGCTGCCAGCGCGGCGTTCGGAATTCCGCCGATCCCAAGCTGAATCGTAGACCCGTCTTCGACCAGGTCCGCGATATACCCGCCTATCTTCTGCTCTACCTCATTCGGTTCTTTGATGTCCAGCATTGGAAGCGGATCTGATGTCTCAACGGCCTTGTGCACGCGCGATACATGAACAAAGCAGTCACCCAGTGTACGAGGCATTTTATCATTGATTTGAACGATAAGTTTTTTTGCATTTTCGGCAGCAGCGTTACTGGCCAGCGCTTCTACGCCAAGCGATAGAAATCCATGCGAGTCAGGCGGTGATGTCTGAATGATTGCCACATCGAGTGGCAATGTGTATTTGATGAAGAGATCCGGTATTTCATAAAGAAATATTGGAAAATAATCCGCTCGTCCTTCATTGACCGCCTTTCGGTCACCCGGACCAACGAATAGAGATTTATGTCTGAAATGTCCTTCCATCCCAGGCGAGGAGAGTGGATCATTTCCGAGCAATAAAACGTGGACGACATCCACATCCTTGAGTTCGTCTTTTCTGTCAGCCAGAGCTTTAACCAGAACCTGTGGTGTCGCTGCATTCCCGGATATGTATACTCTTTCCCCGCTATTCACGATAGAGACTGCGTCTTCAGGGGTTGTAATCTTGTGTCGAAATTCTTCCATCCAATTCATAGCTACATTATCTCGTATTTATAATTCAATTTGTTTATATGGCAATTTAAACATGTCAGCAATTCTGCTATTGGTGCAATGTCCGTCGTAAGTGATAAGTCCCCGACTTAACGTTTTATCTGATTTCATGATATCCTGGATATTTGTTTTACCAATTTCACGTGCGTAGGGAAGCACCACATTATTGAGGGCTCGCGAGGCGATCCTTGCGACTGAGGCCGGAATATTCGGGACGCAGTAATGAATGATGCCATCCTTGGTATATGTCGGATCTGAATGGGTTGTAGGCCTGCTTGTTTCAAAACAACCACCCTGATCGATGGAAACGTCCATGAGGAGTGATCCCTGTTTCATCAATTTGAGCTGTTCTTTGGTAATGAGCATCGATGGCTTCTTCCCATATTCGTAGACTGAGCCGATGATCACATCTCCAAATTGCAGTGCGCGTTCAATATTATATGGATTGGCTACCGATGTAACGAGGCGCTTGCGAAAATACCTGTCGACCTCACACAATCTCTGTATATCTCTGTCCAGACCGAATACTTGAGCACCCAGGCCCAGGAATGCCTCTGCGGCACGAATGCCGATATTGCCAACACCGATAATAACAACCGAGGCTGGTGGAATACCCGGAACACCACTGATCGTTATACCGCGGCCACCATGCGTACACTCAAGATATTGTCCCGCAATCTGCGGAAGCATGCTACCCGCAATTTCACCCATGGTCTCGAGCAGCGGCTTGTGCCCCATATCGGTCTCGATCAATTCTGTGGCGATTGTCGTTACACCGTTTTCAACAAGGATATTCATGCATTCCGGATTTCTCAGGGCCAATTGAAGGAAGGAAAAAACGGTTTTTCCGGAAGACATCAACTTACACTCTTCACATGTGGGGGGCATAACCTTCAGGATGAGGTCCGCACGTTTGAAAGCTTCCTCATGTGTGTATACAATTTCCCCGCCAACTTTCTGGAAATCTTCATCGTAGAAGTGACCGTCCTTACCTGCGTCCTTTTCAATATAGACGCGGTGCCCTTCATTTACCAGCGTATACACTCCCTGTGGTGTAAGTGATATTCTTTTTTCTTCGATGGAAATTTCTTTTGGAATGCCGATGTCCATTGTGTTTCCTCCGCAATAATTCTAAGTTAATAAGATAGATATTTTTAGCACAAAATCAAGAGAAAACTTTGTAACAACCGGATTTTTTTCTGAATTCCCTTGATATTTTCTGTCGGTTTGATTATTTTACTATACGAATGTTCACTTAACCGCATATAGGAGAAGGCGCGTATGTCAAAATCGTCAGATGTTGTGAACAGCCAGTTTTCAAAGCTGGAAAAACAATTTTCACATTGGGAAAAAGTAAAAGATATGGTGGATCAGTCTATCGATCTGATGCTTAATCTAAGGCAAAGCGGTCACCCCGGTGGTTCACGTTCCAAGGTGCATATGATGGTCGCCATGATGTTAAGTGGTGTTATGCGATATGATCTTCGCCATCCAGAAAAGAGATTTTCTGATAGATTTGTTCTTGTTGCCGGTCATACGA
>JAZBPW010000030.1:0-2352 GCA_036351795.1 Candidatus Zhuqueibacterota bacterium
AAGATTTGTCAGATATTTTCGAGGCAAATGAACCACATTGCGAGTATGGCATTCTTCGTGTACTCTGTGTCCTCTGTGGTGAAAAAATACCGCCTGCCATCCCTCGACTCCGCTCGGGATGACAGGGTGAGATGGAATAGAGGATTGATTAACCGAATCTGTCATTGCCGCGAAAGCGCATTCCTGTCGACTTGAAAAAATTAGACAGGATAACAGGATTGACAGGATAATATATGTGTGATATTTTATAATCCTGATAATCCTGTCAAAAAAAGATTTGTCAGATATTTTCGAGGCAAATGAACCACATTGCGAGTATGGCATTCTTCGTGTACTCTGTGTCCTCTGTGGTGAAAAAAATACCACCTGCCATCCCTCGACTCCGCTCGGGATGACAGGGTGAATGTTTGAAGATAATAAGAATTTACAATTAAGGAGATGAACTATGGTTCCTGGATTTGGAGATATGAGTATTTCTCTGGCAGTTGCTGCAATCGGTTCCGCCCTGGGTACGGGAGTGGCCGGCATGGCTGCCATTGGCGCATGGAAACGCGCTTTTCTTGCAAACAAGGCGGCCCCGTTTATTCTGGTCGCTTTTGTCGGCGCGCCTTTATCGCAGACAATTTACGGTATGATACTGAGAAACGCCATCGTCAGCGCGAATCTGCCACCGGAGAGTTATGTGTATCAGATGATTCTCGGATTGTTTGCGGGTATTGCCATGGCGCTGTCCGCATTCATGCAGGGAAAGGCTGGTGCGAAAGCGGCGGATGCGCTGGCTGAAACCGGAAAAGGATTTGGCAACTATATCATGGTTGTCGGTGTCATTGAGACAGTCGCGCTGTTTGTCATGGTCTTCACAATGACTGCGCTCCCGAGTGTTTAAGATTTGGTGCACAGGATATCAGCGAAATAAGGGACTGCCTGATCCTCATATTCCAAACCACAGAACAGTTCGGACAATGTTCTGTGGTTTTTTGTTTTGTGAACATTCGAGAAAATTCTTGACTTTTTGCAGAAATACCTTTAAATTCATAGAACTTTCATTTGGATTGAGGCTACTATGAGATCGAAAGAGATAAAAAAATTGATAGATCTTGTCGAACAGAGCAACATCAGTGAGCTGGAAGTGAGCCGATGGGGTAGAAAGGTGCGCATCTTTAAATATGGTAGTCAGCGATCCATGAAAAATGGCCAGCAGGATACCATATTCGTCTCCCCGCCGTCGGCTCAGCCGGAGACCGTGGCCTCTGCCACGCCACCTGATGTATCTCAACCGTCTTCTGCCAAAGAGGATGGCAATACGTTCGATATATGTTCACCGATGGTGGGAACGTTTTACCGCTCTCCCGCTCCCGATGCGGAACCCTATGTGGAGGCGGGAAAGAATGTCAGCAAAGGAGAGGTTTTGTGTATCATCGAAGCCATGAAGCTGATGAATGAGATCGAGGCCGAGAAGTCGGGTAAAATAGTTGAAGTACTGGTAGAGAATGGACAGCCCGTTGAATATGATCAAGTCTTATTTAAAATGGAAAAAGTATAATTGTATAAAAAGATTCTGATCGCGAACCGTGGAGAAATTGCCCTCCGTGTCATTCGTGCGTGCAAGGAGCTTGGCATTCAAACGGTGGCGGTATACTCCGGCGCGGACGAAGACTCACTGCATGTGAGATTCGCGGATGAAATCGTACGCATCGGTCCTGCCGGTCCAAGCACTCAGAGCTATCTGCACATCCCCAACATCATTGCCGCTGCGGAAGTAACCAACGCTGATGCCATTCATCCCGGTTACGGTTTTCTGGCGGAGAATGCTGATTTCGCCGAGATGTGCGAATCGTGTGGTATCGACTTCATCGGTCCTTCACATGAGATGATCGCCAAAATGGGTGACAAGGCCTTTGCCAAGGAGCGTATGAAAAAGGCCGGCGTACCCATCATCCCTGGCAGCGAGGGACTGATCGAAAACGTTGCGGAAGCGACGAAGCTCGCGGACGGGATCGGTTTCCCCGTGATCCTCAAGGCGACTGCGGGTGGTGGCGGACGTGGCATGCGGATCGTGCGCGAGCATGATGCGCTCGAAAAGGCATTTGACGCGGCACGGTCCGAAGCAGGAGCTGCGTTCGGCAACGCCGGTTTATACATGGAAAAGTACTTTGAAAATCCGCGGCATATCGAAGTCCAGATCCTCGGGGACAAGCATGGAAACGTCTACGCGTTCGGCGAACGCGAGTGTTCTATTCAGAGGAAGCATCAGAAACTGATCGAAGAGTCGCCGTCACCTGTGGTGACTCGCCGCCTGCGTAAGAAACTGATCAATGCTGCAGTTAAGGGCGCCAAACTCGTCAATTATAA
>JAZBPW010000031.1:0-28260 GCA_036351795.1 Candidatus Zhuqueibacterota bacterium
AGATTGGCCTGATGCGGGATTACGAGTTTCACCTGATCCGGTGTGACTTGATTTGCTTCGAGGCACTCATTGATTGCGGAACAGAATTTGACGATCGCGTGTTTGAAGACCTGTTTCCCATTCATGTAAGGAAAAATAAGTGCCTCATCGATCATCTCGTGTGTGATCCTTGGACTGACCAGACTTCCGGGATGCTCGCCGCACAACTCTTTTGCATATCGACCATCCGCGTGCAAATGCGTCGATAGTATGCCGCGGGAATCATCATCGCTTGGTTCCACGACTACCGCGCCGGCGCCATCACCGAAGAGTACAGCTACATCGCGCCCGCGTGTGGTAATATCCAGTCCGGTGGAATGCACTTCAGCCCCCACAACAAGGATCCGTTTGTACATGCCGGTTTTGACGAATTGGTCGGCGATGGAGAGTCCATAGATGAATCCCGTACACTGATTTCGGATATCCAGTGCACCTATGTTCCGAATGCCCAGCTTCTCCTGCAAAATGACGCCGGAACCGGGAAAAGTGTAATCAGGGCTCAATGTTGCAAAGATAATGAAATCGATATCTTCGGCAGAACAACCAGCCTTTGCAAGTGCACGCTTCGCAGCTTCGGCTCCCAATCCTGAACTGCCGACAGGTCCATCGACGAAGCGGCGTTCAATAATACCAGAGCGCTCGCGAATCCATGCATCACTCGTTTCCATTAATTTTTCGAGATCATGATTCGTGACAACTTTTTCGGGAACGTAGAATCCAGTCCCGGTAATTCGCGATTTAGTCATTGTTTCCTCCGGTTAAGACTGAAATCAATATAAAAACTTAAGCGAAGAAAGTCAAGATGAATCGCAAAAAAAAGCCGGAGTCGATATGATATCAACTCCGGCCGGATCAAGTTTCTTGATCTTAAACATCAGTCCTCAGGTTGAGGCTCATTGCTTTTCGATTCCCCTTCCAAAATACGTCGTAGTCTTTCCAGCTCTCGTTCCGCTTTTCGTCTTTCGTTCTTAATACGCTCGAGTTCTTCTTCGGCAGATTCTGTCTCTCTCTGCTCGCGAATGATCTGTTCGAATAACTCTCTTCTACTCTCTGCTTTCTGAATGAGCACGTCTTTCTCGCTGACTTTGTAAACACTGGTCGGTAGAAGATGCAGCTTCAGCCCCAGGTTGATTCGCCATGCAGGATAATTCGGCATCTCGCCGACTTTCTCATCAAAATAATAGAGTGATTCATCGTTGTCACCGGACAGGCGCAAGTCCGCCGCGAAGATAAGCGATATCCATCGCGCAGCATTGTATGTGACGCCGGGAGTCAGGTAAATGTAATTTTCCAGACTGTAGGCTGTCTCTTTAGGCGGTTTTTGCAGAAACGCATTTCCAAAAAGCTCGAGGGAAAAATCGAATTCCGCGGAAGGAATCTTGATTCCCATCCGGTATTGGAATTCCTGAGTCATGCTTCTCACTTTTATCGTATCCAGGTCAGTATCTTCTGAGAGCTTCTCTCCGACATCATTATAGTTAAAATATCCAAGATTAAAATGGACATTCAAATTGTCTTCCGGATAAAGAGGATCCTGTGAATAGGTCATTAAGCCGGTCAATCCCCATGACACCGATGGTGCGGAATAGGGCTCAAACACAAGGTTATGATTGTCTGCTGTTGGAAATCGGGCCTGTAGCACGGCGCCGTAAGAAAGCGAATTATTGAACAATCTATAAGATCCGAGCTTCAATCCCATAAAGATATCGTCCGGTAGATTGTATCCCTTGCCGCCCTCACCTTTGTGGCTGTCCTGGTACATCACCGGGCTCAGGTCGAGCTCAAGATGGTCAGTTACACCATAATTCAGGCTGAATGCACCATGAACATTCCAGATTGTTACGGCACTGTTCGGTTTTACTTTACCAAAGAAACGAGTGTGCGTTTTGAGTGTCAGATGCCCCGGCTTTTGCACCCAGGCAGAGTTCGTGTATAGCAGCCCGGGTCCTCCGTTAAGAGTACTGCCGAATGAAGTCGAGACCGCAATGAACACAAAACATATCCCCCGAAATGCAGTCTTCCATGCTTTCATAGCTCAAACCTCCAACTTAATATTTTACAGTAGATAGTGAGGCCTTTTAGCATAAAATATATATTTTTTTTATAATTGTCAATTGATTTTTTAATTATTACAAAGACTTAATTAAATAATGCCGCAGAGGAGTTGTGGCTATCGACCGCTATAATATGTGATTAAATAATATACTTGTGCTAATAAAGCGATTTTTGTTGTAAATTCTACGAATGAATTAATATGATGCCATGTAGACCCGGAAACGAGGATGGTGTCACCCGGTTTAAGAATTGGGATGATGGACTCATCGCCCTTGTCAAGATATTTATCGACATCGATTTCCACGATTTTTACTCTGTCACCGGTATTCGCATTCGCGTGGATCAATTTTATCCTGGAGAGCTTCGCCCCCTTTGCAGGTCCGCCTGCATAGGAGATGAGTGAGATCAGATCTGTCTCACTGGGAACCATATACTGTCCGGGTTTATTTACAAATCCCCAAATATTGACATTCATCAACAATTCGTCTTCGGTACCCAGGAAATATTGAGCGCCCCGGGGATATTTATTTCCCTGTGACTCCTGGGCAATACTGAAAGATTGTGTTGCCACGGATAAAATAATTACAGCAATAATGCCGACTTTTATCCTGCCGATCATAACCGCCTCCCACGTACTGAGTTCGAAATAGTATAAGAATATAAAATCATAATATCAAGCTAAATCAAAAAAATGACAATAATTTAGCAACTGGCTTTAAAACATCTTTTCATACAGGTCGTAATGATCCCCTGTCATGTCCAGCCTTGAATACACCGCTTTTGCGTTTTCATTATCTTTCTCAACGTAGAGTCTCAACCCACGCGCGCCGCTTTCATATGCCAGCTTTTCAACATACCTGAACATGGATGAAAAAATGCCCTGTCCGCGGAAATCCGGCGTTACATAAACGCTATGTATCCACCATACATGCGCGTTGCGCCAGTCGCTCCACTCCTTCAAAACCAGAAGTGAGGCGATGGTGCGATCCGCGGCACCCCGCGCCACGATATAAAATCCGGTTGCCGGGTGAGAAAAAATATATTCTACACCTTTGTAAACCGTGGGTTCATCCAGTTGCAATTTCTCCGTTTCCATTGCCATGCGGATCTGGAATTCAGCGATTGAGGGGATATCCCGGGAGTCCGCGGGCGCTATATGATAATCTTGTGTATCGGGTGCATTGGGTTTCATTGATCAACGGACTCCCATCTCATACAGCAGATACGATGCACCACCGTATTTTTCAGTCACCCAGAGGACATATCGTATATCCACGGCGATGGAACGGCTGTAATCCTGGCTCCATGCGTAATCATTGATCGTTGCTTCAAACGCCCTGTCGAAATTGATACCAACGAGATGACCGCGTGCATCCAGGACAGGACTCCCGGAGTTGCCGCCTGTGGTGTCCATATCATAAAGAATACACACGGGAACGCTTTCCAGCCCGGCATGTTTGAAATCGCTGTAATCCTTTTTCTGATGCAGTTCGATGATTTTCGCCGGAGTATTAAACGGTGTTTCACCCGTTGTCTTTTCAATAACACCATCCAGTGTCGTGATCGGGTAGTAAGTGACCGCATCCCGGGGGGAATATCCGCGGATACGACCGAAGGTTAATCGCAGCGTCCTGTTCGCATCTGGAATGAAGGTTTCGGAGAGAAATTCTCTTTTCACATCGATCAGATTTCCATGCAGTCCATCCAGTCTGCCCTGCCGCGTTCTTCGAACCTCTTTCAATTCGCCAAAACTGGGATAGATCTCTTTCGCAAAATTGATGAACGGATCATTCATGTCGGCCAATTCCTCAGGTGAAGCGTTGAGCGCTTGCTCCAGTACATTTTTATCATACAGTTTTGAGGCTGCGAATGCATCATCCATGAAAGCGCCAATATCTTTTTCCGCATCATCGCTCTTCAATATCCGGTCAATGGCGGGTATGCGCTGATCTTCCGGAAGAGCAGATGCACTCTTCAACATGTGGCCGAGCAGTATGCGCTCCGTGGGCTCATGGTAATCGTCTGTTATCAGAACCAGCCTCTCTTTTGTCCTGTCGAAATTCCTGTCCATGTAGCTTGATTCGCGTTCAAGATCATCCTTGAGCCTTTCCTGCGCCGATTCGTAGGCCGTGAGTGCAAATTGCATCATGATACTGCTGCGTTTCAGATAATCCAGCCATAGCTCTTTACCGGATGTTTTGCGTAGATCCGCATACACCTTTCCGATATCGTCTAGCAACGTCCCGAATTTCGCGTTTCTGTCCTTGTCGCTCTGGATGAACGCCTGCAGCTTCTTCTCTTCTGCTCTCCAAAGATCAGCGAGGTTCAGCCTTTCCAAACCGAGCAATTTACCTCTGTAATTTTTATAGGTGTTTGCCCGGCCCTTGATGCGATCCACATGTTTCAAGGCAACTGTCCGGCCGGATTCACTGATCTTTTTCATTTGATCGATCTGCCAGCCATAGAGAGAGACCACATAGGGCATGCGTACTTCCTGTTCATATGAAAGAAAATGAGACGTACGATGCCGGTATGTTCTGCCCGGGTATCCGAATATGAATGCGAAATCTCCTTCACTTACGCCTTCGGGGGCGACTTTCAGATGAGTCCTTGGCTGATAGGGCTTGTTGTTTTTCGAGAAATCAGCCGGTTTGCCATCGGGACCGATATAGGCGCGCATGATGGAAAAATCGCCGGTGTGCCGCGGCCATATCCAGTTATCCGCTTCACCACCGAAATTGCCAATGGACTGTGGCGGTGCATACACGAGACGAATGTCCTTCAAATATGTGTAAATGAAAAGCACGTAGGTCTTTCCGATGAACATTTCCGACACCTCTGCCCGGATGCCCGGTTTCGATTTTTCCGCCTCTAGAATGATCTCCTTTTTCTTTTTTTCCACAGCCTTGCTTCTTTGAGCGTAATCCATGGAATCATGTACCACGCTCAATACTTCGGCGGAAACGTCTTTGTAGGACTCCGTGATTCGTACCGTGTATCCTTTCGCAGAAATTTCCTCAGACAGATCGCGCGCCAGGAATCCATTTTCAAGATAGTCATGCTCTTCCGAACTGGCGGCCTGGATGGCGCCAAACGCACAGTGGTGGTTCGTTAATATCAAACCCTTATCAGAGACGAATGAGCCGGTGCATCCGCCTATCTTGCAGATGCCGTCGATCAGGCTGATGCCATCAGGATTGTAAATTTTTTGTGGATCGATTTCCAGTCCGCTCTTCTCTAGATCGAGGGTGTGGATCTCGCTTACCGGATACATTCCTTCTTCGGCCAGAATTGTTGTCGAGATAATCGTTGTCATCATCAGGATGATTTGCAGTCTTCGTATCATCTTAAATCCTTTCAATGAAATGCAGTCTCTCAAGATTATGTGGTATGCACGATACGCTGAATGAAGTCGCGCAGTCTGTTTAAAAATGAATTGCTTTTCAATCTCTAATTTATTATCTTTTCGAAGAATGTCAATAAAAAAATGAAATTTCATAGTGAAACGGAGGTTAAAATGCGCCTGTTCCGTCTTTCTGCTCTCTTCTTCCTGTTCCTGCTTCTGATCATCAATACGGCATTTACTCAACGCAATATCACAATTGAACCATCAGGCCATTGGGGCGGCTACGCATCCTGTGCGGTTGTGAATGGTCAATATGCTTATGTCGGACAGGGTGTTACCTTATCCGTCATCGAGGTCCTTGATGGGGGCTTCAGGAATGTGTCCTGGATCTCTGTGCCGAGCGAGGCGAGTGATATGCTGATCCATAACAATCACCTCTATGTATTCGGTGGACAGCATATGCTGCCTGAACTTTATGTCATCAATATCTCCGATCCTGTAAATCCGGTCTTTCTCAAGACAGTCGAGTTGAGCGGTTCACTCTATGACGGTTGTATCAGTGCCTGGGGAAATTACATATATGCTGCTGTCGAGGAAAAGGTCATTATCCTCGATATATCAGATCCGGGTGCCGCATATATCGCTGGAACGCTCGATGTTCAGGCGACCAAAATATATGTAACTGAAGGGTACGCGTACATACTTCATTACGGCAGATTGTCGGTTTATGATGCCACCGATCCACTGGGACTGTCACTTCTCGGAGACACGGATTTGTCAGGTGGATTATCAATAGATGTGGCGGGACAGCAGGCATTTGTTGGTATTCAAGATTATGTGAGCGCTCATTCAACAGTGACAGCCGGCACAATTACCGGTCTCTGGGTTGTGGATGTGTCGAATCCCCAAAACCCTGAAAAGAAGGGCTTTGTCGAAACAAAGGTAGAGGCAGGGGGGAGTGTGAACTATGTCAGACCGGTCGAATTGGAATCCGAAAATAATCTGGTTTACATCGCATGTGAAGGCGGATTTCAGGGAGAACCATGGTTTTTTACAACGGATGTCACCGATCCTGAGAATCCGGTGATTGTCGGCGATGTGGCAATTAATGAAGGTCTGTTCCCCGGCCCAAACTCCCTGGATATTTCCGGTACACATGCATATATCAGCACAGGAGCCAGCTCGGTCAGTTTTATTGCGATAGATATCTCCGATCCTGCTGAACCGCAAGTGGATTCCAGACTTGAAGAGCCATGGGATGCGCTCTATCTCTGTACCAGTGGTATGGATCTCTATGTGAGCTCGGCGGAGAGATTATGGGTCTATGATTGTTCCGATCCGGAAAAGCCACTGCTGGCCGGATCCGACAATGCCTGGCCGGGATTGACATATTTCTGCGTACAGGGTGATCACCTCTACGGTATCAAGGACAGTACCATGGTGACTATCGATGTTAGCGATCCGGGAAATATGATCGAGCAGGGACGATACGAGACCAACCAGGGATTTATGCGGCGGGTTGTCATCTCGGGCCAGGTGGCGTACATTCTCGTTGTTGGTGGCGATAGCCAGTCATTTGTGGAGATCATTGATATTACCGATCAGCAGAATCCGTCAATGATCGGCAGTCATCCATTCGATGGCGAGGGGCGGGATATGATGCGACACTCCGCCACAGGTCACCTTATCGTCGCCTATGACGATGATGCAGTCGAACAGGGTTTTGTACTGCTGGATTTGAATGACAGTGAGAATCCCGTGGAGATAGGTGCTGCGACTACACAGGGCATCCCGATCTGCCTCGCTGCATCCGATTCGCTCGTTTATGTCGGATGTAATAATGTGGGTGGCCTCGACAGCTTGTGGTCAATCGAGTCGTTCAGCGTCTCGGATGCGACATCTCCCACACTCGACAAGAGTATCACAGGAAACGGGCATATCTTTGACCTGGATGTGAAGGGCCAATATTTATTCGCGAGTATGCCCACAGGTTCCATTTATGTCTACGATAGTCTTATTCTCACCTTTCTGAAAGTCTGCCCGTCTCCGTCATCGCTCTATTTTGCGATGATGTACTTCATGCTGCGGAGTTCATGGTATGTGTTCACAATTGACGGGTGGTATCAGATCTGTTCCATGGCTGTCAGCGCCAGCTGGGGGATCTTCAGCCAGATATTCAATTATGCGATGTCCCTGGTTAGCATCCACGTGGCGCCTCTGGAAACAACGGTGACCTCCGGTTCGCAGGTTCAATATAAAGCCACGGGTTATGACAGCCTCGGAAATGAAGTCCCTACGATAACAACCTGGTTTTCGACTGACGATGGTATTGATTCGACCGGGCTGTACACGGCGAAAGAGCCGGGGACATTCGAAATCGTTGCCACGGATAGCACCGCCGGTGTTTCAGGCAAGGCATATATAAATGTGACCTCTACAGCCGTGGAATCGGAGACCATCGTACCTGATCAGTATTTTCTGTCCCAGAATTATCCAAATCCATTCAACCCGATGACGACGATCCGTTTCGGAGTCAGGGCAGAGGGGATGGTTTTGTTGCGCCTTTACAATGTCAGGGGCAGGGAGATCGCTCGCATCGTGAATGAAAAGTTTATACCCGGTACGTATACAGTGCGTGTCGATGCCGGGGAACTGCCTTCAGGTGTATATTTTTATGAAGTTCAGGTGAATGATTTCAGGAAAGTGAAGAAAATGGTGCTGATGCAATAGTGCTATATGCGATGTATTTTAGGAACGAAAAAATCGTAATCTGATACGATGTATCAATTCAACTTTATTAATTGATGTATCAAAGGAGGCTATTTATGAGAAGCAGATATCTGTCGGTGATAGCCATTGTCATGCTGATTTTGGCAATGAGTCCTTTCACGATTCGCGCTGAATCCGGTGGTGGCGGAATGGGCTATTTTATGATCGGCTACATGAAAATGGGGATCGATGACCTGAATGACAGGTTTGAAGAAAATGGATATACGGCCATTGAAGCAGGATTCTTGTCATTGGGTGGTGGCGGTCATGCGGTCATGGGCCGTCTGATTCTGGGTGGTGAAGGCCACGCCATATTCAATGGAGAAGAGAGCAATGATCTCTATGATTATTCGCTTTCCGCTGGAAGTGGATTTTTCAATGTCGGATATGTCGCCTATTCCACACCTCTGTTCAGGCTCTATCCCATGATCGGTTTTGGCGGCGGCGGCGTCACTCTGAAAATAGCCGAAAGCGCTGCCACTCCCTCATTCGATGAAGTTTTACAGAATCCGAAACGGAGCGTACAAATGGATTCGGGAGGATTTTTGCTGAATGTCTCCCTGGGGGCGGACTACACGATTACGATGGAACAGGGTAAAGATGGCGCAGGTGGTTTCATCGTCGGATTACGTGCTGGCTACGTTATGACGCCAATTCAGGATGATTGGTTCATCGATTCGGATGAAATCTCCGGAAGCCCGGATACCGGCTTGACCGGATTTTACATTCGATTGCTCATCGGCGGTGGTGGATACGGCCGTTAGATCGGCTGGAAATCAAAGCAGGACTGATCCGAATATTTTATATTTATCCGATGCAGTCCTGCTTTACAATCAATTATCGCTCTTCTTTTTCAGAATTCCTGATTACGTCCTGTTTGTAGGCCGGTTTACTGATTTTATTATACTCGCCTTTCGCCTCCATCATCTTACCGTCCGGTCCATCCCATTTTACGGTAAGACTGTATTTATCATCGCTCAATTTTTCCATGTAGCGAGTGGAGCGATTTCCTTTGCCGCTCCAGGTCATTGTCGATGTGTTGCCTTCCTTTTTCCCCGATCCTTTGTAAATGCCTCTCATATTATCGAACCAGAATCCGATGAGTTTGTCAGAACCGGGCTCAGAAGTCATATACCCTGTGCCCTGATAAATCATGTTTCCGTAATCGCTTTTTGTGTGGATCACGATGAACTGCCTGTCGAGTGAGTATTTCACCTTTTCCCATTCTTTCGATGTTCCCATTGGCGATTCGACCATACCTTCCCACTCTCCGATCATCCAGTCCCACTCAGTGCCTAACGGTTCCGGAATGGCCTGTTCTTCAGTGACTTCTCTCTTCTCAGCAACCTCTTCCTTTTCAATGCCTGCGCTGATCTCGCGTGGTTCCTGGATTTCGCGCTTTTCCTGGGCAGCGCCGGATTCATCGTCTTGGGCAAGTGCGTAAACCGGAAGTACCAGAGAGAATAACACGACAGAAATGATTAGCTTTTTCATCTTTACACCTCCTGATTATTAGTCCATAAGTTAAATGGTTGCGGAAATATAATGTTCCTCCGGGAATGACCTTATGACTGCGTCAGGGCTTGTCGGGCTGTATCGCGACCGGTATCCGTGAGTGCCAGATAGCCATCCTTTACTGTGAGCAGATGGTCTTCTTTTGCCATACTGATCACGCGTTCAGCGAATGGAAGCGACCAGTTCAGATGCTTGTAGCAATGATCCACATGGTTTTCATAGGAGCCGGGTGGAAGATCCTGGTGCTGGTGCAGATGTACCGCGAGCATGACCTGAGCGAATTCCCATCGCTGGCGCACTCTTCGTCGTGCGATGGCAATGATACCACGATCCGGGGCCAGCAGGAAAGCAAGAAAGAAGATAAATCCGGCCATGGTCGCCATCGATCCGGCGATGGATGCGTCGATGGAATAAGCCACCCAGTAGCCGCTTATCGCGCATAAAATGCCGATGAAAGCGCTGATGAGCATCATAATCGACAGCCGGTCGGTCAGGAGATACGCGGTCGCCGGAGGAGCGATCATGAATGCGACCACAAGTATGGAACCCACGGCATCGAATGCACCCACAGCCGTAATGGAGACCATGGACATCAAACCGTAATGAAGCAAAGCCGGAGAAAAACCAAGCGCTGCTGCCAGTCCTGGATCAAATGTGGATAGCTTGATCTCTTTGTAGAAAACGGCGAGAAAGACAATATTGAGAATGAGTATTGCCGACATGATGATCATGGATTTCGGACCGATATCATGACCAAAAACCGAAAACCGGTTGAATGGTGCGAATGCGAGTTCACCCAGCAAAACCGAATCGATATCAAGATGCACATTGCCGGCATATCGTGATATCAGAATAACGCCAGCACTGAACAGCAGCGGAAAAACGAGTCCGATGGACGCGTCCTCCTTCACCAGTTTTGACCTGTTGAGTAATTCGACTAAACTGACGGTCATCACGCCGGTCAATGCGGCGGCGATGATCAGCAGCGGCGATGCAATATCCCTGGTGATGAAAAACGCGAGGACGATCCCGAGAAGTATGGAATGGCTGATCGCGTCGCTCATCATCGCCATTTTTCTGAGTACCAGAAATACGCCCGATAGCGCGCATGCTACCGCGACGATGGAGGCAATGAGTTGTATTTCGATCTGCGGTGCAGTCATCATACGCCTCCCCGCTGGTCCGTCATCTCTCTGGCCAGATCGAAACCCCGGGACGTCAGCGCCCATTTCCCGTCGTCGAGCTGCCGGGCAAGTCCCCGTGATTCGAGGACCGACAGGCTGCCGTCCACGCCCCCGTGTCCTGTGCTCATCGATCGCAATACCTGTATTTGATGCCCGTGTTCGATGCTGTCGTGCTGAACAGCAAGAATATAGAGATCGCTCAACACCGCGTCCAGCTGAATTTGTTTCCGGTTTCTCCTTTCACGCATGTAAGACCAAAGAAGGCCTCTTTTGCTTGCGAAGAGCAATGAAGCAATGACGACCGCGCTGATCACCAGTACGATGGCCGGGCCTGTGGGAACTTTCGTGACATTGCTGCTCATCAGAGCCCCGCCAACACCGGCGAAAGCGCCGAAAAGTCCGGACAAAATGACCATGATGCTCAGCTTGTCTGTCCATTGTCTGGCGGCGGCAGCCGGCGCCACAATCATGGCGCTCATCAGAACGACCCCCACTGTTTGGAGGCCGAGTACAATGGCGATGACGATCAATGCGGTCAGCAAAATTTCCAGTCGATGAATGGGAAATCCCATGCTCTTGCCAAAGGATGGATCGAAGCTCAACAACTTGAACTCCTTCCAGAAGAGCGTCAGGATGATCAGCACGATGATTGCAAGGATAGCCATGGAGACGACATCACGCTGGAGTAGCGTGGCTGCCTGACCGAACAGAAATTTGTCCAGGCCCGCCTGAGAGGCATCCGGTTGCCTTTGAATGAACGTCAGCAGAACCAGTCCGAAACCGAAAAATACGGACAGCACGGTGCCGAGAGCCGCGTCCTCCTTAATGCGCGTGTTCCTGACAATGGCGATGATGAAAAGTGTCGCTACCCATCCCGCGATCGCGGCGCCGAGGATCAGAATTATTGTAGATTTGCTTCGCGTGAGTATGTAGGCGATGGCGATCCCCGGCAGTGCCGCGTGGGAGATGGCATCGCCGAGAAGGCTCTGGCGCCTGAGAACGGCAAATGTGCCGAGTGCGCCGCTGAGAATGCCGAGAACGGAAGTTCCGAGTGCAACAGTTCTCAGCGTATAGTCGGTAAATATATCCATGTTACGTAGTCGCTTCTTCCTGGTGTGAATGGGTGGTGAGAAAGGCAACTTTCCCGCCGTAGGCGAGACGCAGATTTTCTTCTGTGAACACCTCTTCCACAGGGCCGCTGGCAATACGGCGTACATTGAGCAGCATCACCCAGTCGAAATATTCGCTGACGGTCTGCAGATCGTGGTGCACCACGATCACAGTTTTGCCGGATTTTCGAAGCTCCTGCATGATCTTGACGATCGCCGTCTCCGTGATGGCATCCACACCCTGAAAGGGTTCGTCCATGAGATATATGTCCGCTTCCTGCACCAGCGCCCTGGCGAGAAAGACGCGTTGCTGCTGTCCGCCGGACAGCTGGCTGATCTGCCGATTGATGTAATCCTGCATACCGACTTTTTTCAACGCGTTGACGGCCAGGTCCCGTTCCCTCTTGCCGGGACGCTTGAACCAGCCGAGCTCTCCGTAGCGGCCCATCATCACCACATCGAGGACTGTTGTCGGAAAATCCCAGTCAACGCTGTTGCGCTGTGGAACATAGCCGACCATGGATCGCTGTTTCGCGTAGGGTTTTCCAAATATCTCGATGTCTCCCGCGGCGGGATCGATGAGATCCAGTATTGCCTTTATGAGCGTAGTTTTGCCGGCGCCATTGGGGCCAACGATGGCCATGAGAACGCCCGGCGGCACCTTGAGATCGATATCCCATAGCACCGGTTTATCCCGGTAAGCTACTGTGATGTCTTCCATCTGAATTGCGTATTCTTTTTCCATTATATTTCCGGGAAATTGTCTGTGATTCGACAGCCTTTGCTATTTCAGTGAGCCGATAATGGTGTCGATGTTGTGGCGAACCATTCCGATATATGTGCCCGCCTTTGAGTCCGCGCTTCCAAGTGCGTCGGAGTATAGATTGCCTCCGATTTTGACGTCAAAACCTCTGGCCCTGACCGCTGCCTGAAGCGCTTCGATGTAGCGCGGAGATACCGACGTCTCTACGAAGATCGCCTTGACCTGACGATCGAGGATGAAATCTGACAACTGCTTTACATCCGCGGTACCGGTTTCCGCGGCCGTGCTTATCCCCTGAAGTCCGCGCACTTCAAATCCATATGCGCGGCCAAAGTAGTTGAAAGCATCGTGCGCCGTGATCAGGATGCGTCTCTCCGGCGGCAGTTCCGCGCAGCGTTGTTTCACGTAATCGTCGAGTTCTCTCAGTGTCTGCATATATATCGTCGCGTTGGACTCATAGATGTGGCTGCTATCCGGATCCATTTCTATGAATGTATCACGAATGCGTTCAGCGACACGCATCCACAGGGCAACGTCGAACCATAGATGGGGATCGTGAGCGCCGGCGAACTCCGGCGGCGCCAGGTAGAGCGAGTCGGGAAGTCCTTCCGCCACTGCGGTCGTCCTGATTCTTTTCGACATCTGCCCGAATACGTCGGTCATTTTGCCTTCGAGATGCAGGCCGTTGTAGAAGATGATGTCCGCCCCGGCCATGCGCCTCACGTCGCCTTCGCTGGCTTTGTACAGATGCGGATCGACGCCGGGCCCCATGAGTCCCTGCACCTCAACCCGGTCGCCTCCGATGATTTTGACGGCATCTGTGATCATGCCGGTGGTGGCCACGACGCTAATGGTGCGGCCGGACAGGTTTTTTGCCGGTTTATCGGATTGAGCGCAACTTGACAGGAGTAATAGTATGAACAGGTATATGAATTGTCGCATGGATCGTCTTCTCCGTTTGATGAGTCGATTGTATTTGTGAAAAATATAAAATCATGGGTGGAAAGTCAAGGGATTTTTAGGAAAGAGCATTCCATAAAACGAAAACCTCCCGAATGAATATCGGAAGGTTTTTATTAGATGTGACGATCTGATCATGTCGAAGCCAATGGCTGCAGGCAGGGATTGGCTTCGAAGTCATTTTTTAACTGCAAATGTTGAAGATTAGCCACAATTAAGACAGAACTTAACTTAAAAAAATCTTCAAGATAATTCACTATCAATCCATGTTCAGATCGGTGCCGAACAGATTGAGATGTTTGAACAAAAGAAGATTGTAGATTGCCGCGATCAATATACCGAATACAAATCCGATTCCAAAAATACAACACGGAAAACAGCGACAGCCAACATCTTCGAGAATGTTTTGGGCAACTGTAATTCCGCCCCATTTTAATAGAAATGAGAATATGAGAAGACTGAAACCGAGTGCGAGTCCGAATGCCACTGTGATCAATCCCCTGGATTGTACCGCATTCACTGCAAAACGGCGATCTTCTTCAGGTCCGCCGCCGCCACGGCCGCCGCCCTCACCTTCTACTGGCGAAATATAGCTGGGCATAATATACCTCCTTAGTTAATTTGTAAACTTTTTTGTGTGATCGTGAATCCACCCCAGAAATAGGGGTGAGAACCCTGAAAATATCGGCTCTTCTCGAGTTCATTGATGGATTCGATCTGCGCCTGCTGTAAGGCGATCGCTGAATTTCTGTATTTTTTTTTCAGCCTGAAAAATCGAGACATCAAGTCTATGGACGTGCTGGCGTCCACTGCCCAAAGACTTGCAATAACTTCATCGGCTCCCGAGGAAAGCAGACACTGCTGCAATCCCGACGCACCGGTTCCTTTGTATATTTTTCCTGTTCCTGTCTCGCATCCGATGAGTGCCGCCAATTTCACGCCATGCCAATTGATTTTCCTGAGATCAGGTAATGATAAATTGCAGGTTCTTATCTCGTTATTTAGATCCAGTACATTGATTTGTATTGTTGATTTTTTGGGATTTCGTATATCCGACTTACCATGCCCGATGATAGTGAATATATCATATTTGCTTCCTAACTGTGCAATGATGTCCTGTGATGTAATCTCCCTTTTGTCAATTCTTAATTCGGTGACATTTGTATAGTTACCTTTAATGAAATTCGCAAATTCCCGGGCGCCGCGGAAACGATTGTCAATGGATAAGAGAATTTTATCTGATTTATTCAGAGGACTACGACTGGAATTCATCAGGCAAGATGCCTCCGGTAAGGTCACCACTGCGCTATTCTGTACAAAATAGCCGTTGTGAGTTGATAAACAAGAAAACGGTATATGATACAGCCAATCATCAGGAACAATATATGTTATATCAGCATTTCTGATTTGCTGCTCCAGACCTGTCATACCGAGGAGAACAGATGATAACTTTTTGTTCACTGCTGATAAAGTACTGAAATGTTCCCGGGCTTTTTTTGCATTATAATCAGTGAATATCTGAATAGTCTCCTTGATCAGTGATAAAAATGAAGTTTTCAGCTGATACGTTTCATTGTATTTAATATGGTTTTGATATAATTTTAAAGATTCCTGTGTGATAGAAAATACGTACACATTACTATCCGTTACAATGTAACTTAGCAGGAGTTCGCCGCGACTCAATTGATTCTGAAACGCTTTGATGTCAATGTAACTATTTAAGATGTTATTGTTAGCGACGGGATTTTCTTCCATCAATGAGCTTTTAAACGCGATGGCTTTGAAATAATCGAGCTTCACGAACGCGGAATCGATTCGATCTTGATTGATTTCATTCAATACGACTTGTGTCAGGTAATTGTGTATTCTCTGTCTGAAGAGGGTCAAATTATCAGCGCTGGTAAATTTCATGTTGAAGTTTTTAATTTCGCAGACCAGGTCGTTTGAATATTTATTTGAATCCTTAACATTTGCCCGGCGCATTGCAATATCCATCAACAATGCAATACAGTCAATCATCCTCACATCATCACTTTTCTGTTCCGCATTTTTTCTCGAGCTCAGGAGTAATTGCTCTGCTTTCTCCAATTGTGATGTGTAAATCAACGATCTGGCATAATTTATCTGAGCTTCAAGTGATGCCCGAAACAGTCCATATTTTTTACAGAGCTCAAGCGCCTGCTCAAAGCTCTTTTCAGCTTTATGATAACTATGAACATGCAGGTGTTGAGAGCCGATGGATTTAAGCAGCTGTACGCTTGTATACGGATTGGTGCTGAGTCCGACCAAAGCCTCTGCTTCGGCTATGTAACGGTTATACTTTTCAATATCCTTGCGAGCCGCCATGAGTTCGGCGATTTCGATTAGCGATTTGCTTCGTAATTCGATATTGTCCGGATTGTTGTATTCCAGAATTGTGAGTGCTGAATCCATTAGTGAGAGTGCAAGGTCGTATTCTGACATCTGATGATAGAGCATGCCAAGGTTTTGCATTGCGGTCACCATGTTGCCGACCCGATTATGATTATTCCCGTTTTCCCTGGAGAGCGTCAGGGCTTGCTTGTACAGGGATTCGGCCATATCGATATCACCAATATATTTATGCACAACGGCTTTATTGATGAGGTATTCAATGAATTCGTTTTGTTTTAGATCAAATTTTTCAACTTTTTTGCATGTTTGAAGCGCAAGATCGTACCTTACCAGTTCCCAGTAGATCATGATCAGTGTTAACATCACGTTTTTTTCATACCAGGACATATCAGGAATATGCTTATGCTTTTCAACGATACGTAAAACCTCCTGCATCTTCACGAGGGCGGAATCATTCAACCCCGCATGACGCAGTGCATTGGCGTAGTTGTAAGTCAGCCCGGCCTGCCTCAGATGAAATTTCATTTTTTCCGCTTTTCGGATCTCATGCTCGGCCAGGGCGAAGGATAGATCGAACAGGCTGCGGTGAAGATAGAGCATGGTCTGAATGCGCTGCGCGATGCGGAGTCTGAGGCGCTCGTCAGGTACTTCTCGCAGCAACTGCAATCCGTACGCCGCATACATCTCCGCTTCGGCCAGACGCCTGGGATCCAGGTGATTGGCACGGCACAATGCTTCCGCGGCATCCGCCTGAAGCCATTGCGAATATTCATGGGCATTTCGGTATGTACTGCCACGGGATCCGGACGAATTATAAGGAGAATCTTCCAGTTTACTTGCGGCTTTTTCACTCACCGCCTGAACGATACTGTCAGCGACGGAGAGCCTTGAATAGTAGGTGTACAGTCCATCGATGATTTTTTCGCGTTCTGCGGCTGAATCTGCGCTGACGACGCGATGTTGCAGATCGATGAGGGTGGTGTCTTTTCGTATTAAAATATACGAAATAATTAATAAAATCCCAATTAATAATGAGATAATAATGTAGTATTTTTGTCGTTTGTGCAACATTTATTCTCTATTGTGAATAGTCATTGAAAAAATTAATAACGACAGAAATTAATATCTCTTCTAATTTCTTCAGATTTTATAGTTATCTTATACCTCCATAATCGTGGTAATACTCGAAAGCTTGTTTTAATAAGATGGCGGGCCGCCTTATAATAGTTCCTAATTCGAGTTAATGTATGGGGAATTTGAAAAAAGTAACCCTGAGCGGCTGCAAGCTGTCTTCTTGCTATCCACAATTCATGGATCATATCAAGCGCTTTTATCAATAAACACCTTAATCTCAAATCGTCAATGGGAGGTAAATCAATGAGTCCAAATACCGTTCTCCTTATTCGAAACATCTTGCTAAGTCGTTTTCTGCTTGATTTGGAGATTGAAGCAGTGTTGATAAGTAAAGTATTATCTAATAATCTATTCATTTCCTTTTGTATTTTATTTAATTCACTAGTTAGATCCGAATAGAGGAAATCCGGATTCATAAGTATCCTTTGATTAATAGATACTCTATAAGCACTTAAAGCTTCAAACTGATCAATAATTTCATCCGTGAGTGTAGGAATATATTTTCTTGCTAATTCACGCATTGAAGTGTTAAATGGCATCATTTTATTAGTCCTCCTTGATACTTATTTTCTATGTATTTTTGCTAATAAACGATCATAAATGAAGTTGATGAGTAGCTCATCGAAACAAAATTCACCGTAATTACGGTCCATTGTACATGATTTGTCTAAATCTCTTCTTTCCGGGAAGTAGCTTTTCCAATTTTCTTTTTGAGAGGGATGTTGGAAGTCAGAAAAAAATGTTGCTTTGTTATAGTTAATGAATTTTTTGTGTATTGGAATGTCGCCGATATTTGACCTACGTACAATTCGGTTAATGAAAAACGGTATTGGTAGATATTTCGACTGATTTTTTACGATTAACTCATCAAAGTATTCGTCATCAATCGCTCCATTAATAGCGGAGGACATCGCATGAGCGAATTCATGTATGTAAGTCTTATTACCTGCCGACAATACATTCAATGCGACTCTTCCGGGATTCACATTGTAGTAAAATTCATGCTTGCTGAGCCTGAATTGATTTTCAATTGTGTTCACTCCTTTGATCTTTTTCGGATTTGGAGAATATCTGAATGTCTTGCCTGCATTGATCGATTGGGGTATGTTCATCCATAAAATTGCACTTAATATTAGATCTCCAATTGATTTGTTCAGCTTTGGGCTGAGGTTAGCTTTGATGTAGTCACGACAATTGTGAATATTATATTTTTCTGTAATTTGATCAGGAACTATGCTAGTAATAGCATGTTGGAAAGGTATCTGTAGTCCAAGAGTTGGTAAATTATGTGCTATATTGATGCGATCAATTATATTTTGACTAACTGGTTGTATTTCAAATCTTGAAGGAGTATCATTGTAATCACTGAAGATCGCTGTAGAACGAGTACATTTCAAATTTCCACTTAGTACAAAAATGACATCTGTTTCTTTCTGATATTTTTTTTCACTGTGTATTTGAAAAAGGGCTGGGTCATCATTTTTTGCACGTTTAAGCATTTCTTTGTAGAAATAATTTAGATTTTGTGCCGGTATCAGCAATTTATGTGCAGTTTGACCATCTATAACGATGTCATCTTCACTATCATGAGCTAATACAGCGTCCTTTTTGGCTCTGAACCTTGCTGACGCAGAAAGTTTATCCGTTATCAAATCTTCATCAAAAACTGTGAGTATTCGAACTCGCGACCAGATTTCGGGTCGCCCTAATACTTCATTCATTTCAAAACTTTGCAATGCTCTGCAAAGTGATTTTACGAATAATTCAGGATTTTCGATAATCGGATCATCCTCTACTTTCTCAATCGCATTCATGTTTTTTATGGATAGTTTGTTGGGATCATTGCAATCAACATGTTTGTCGAAATATTTTACTTTAGGATTTGCGATAAAGGCAATTGTATATGGATGTTTTGGCGCGGAATCAATCTGATAATCGTAAAGATGACGTTTATCCTGGTAATCTGTATAGGCTTTAAAATCTTCGATGTCATCAAAGTCATCTTTCCTTAGAAGATAAGGCGTTGTCATTTCTTTTTTATCGGGGGATTTGATTACATTGAATTTTTTCTGTAAATTATAATTGAATACATTTTTTATTTTTTTACAGTTGAAAAGATGAATGAAAATATAGACAAAATCATTATAGAGAGTGCCTAGCAGAGCACCAAATAAATATCCTGAAATGTAAAAAAGTATTATTCCTTTGAGATTATTCAATATTTCCAATGTATACTCGATCGAGAAAAAGTTTAGTACAAGAAATACTAGTTTCAGGATTAGGAAAAATAATAAATTTAACAGAAGAAAACCAACGCCCAGATAGGTCCCGAGCAGATAAACAGGCACAAGAAATAAATAAAAGCAATAGTGGGATGATGAATAAAACGATGGATCGCAAAATGGAATGGAGATCAGTATCGCTAAAAATGCAAATGTCAGACCGAGTTGATGTGACCTGAAGACCTTTCTTTGAGGCAAACGACGTACGCGAATGATATTTCGACGTCTGCAAAAACTTTTAAGCTTTTTAATACTTTTTTTTTCGCTCTCTTTCAATAATACAGAAACTTTGCACAATATCAGAGCAAAAATATCAAAGATAAGACTGATGAGACTGATCATATCTTTCCTCCTTTGCTTAAATGTGGGGATTTATGCGGGATTATTTTTGGATCTGATGGATCAGCTGTTCTGAAGCCTGCAACCAGGCATGGTCCTCCTCGACTGTTTTTAACGTTTTCAAAATGTCAATGGCTTCCTCATTCTTACGCTGCGCGATATAGACGAGCGCGAGATTGTAACGGGCTTCACTAAAATGAGAATCCCTTTCAATGGCCTTGCTGAAATAGGATGCCGCGCTTTCCCAATCCGACTGACGGTACCGGGCTACACCAAGATCATTCAAAACGGCCGCGGATGTTTGGCCGTCCCCGTCAATTTCAGACAGTATCTCTTCGGCTTTGTCGTATTGATTATCGAGGATGTACGCCTGAGCCAGAAGACGCTGCGCTTTTTCCGAGTCGTTACCCTTTACGATGGCATGGTTCAGCCGTTTCTTCGCCTCGGCAATGTATACCGGGGACGCGTCATCATCTCCCATCAACATGCTGATGCCAGAACTGCCGTACCCGCCAGATAAACGGGCGTCCTGAAAATAAATCCGGTGATTCTCAAGAAGGGTCTTCTTCGCCACGTGGATTTGATATCCGGTGTTGTAATATCTCACCCCCACGCTTCCGGCGACAACCAGTATAAGCATCCCCACCGCCACATACGCAGGTTTTGGAATACCGGGCATCCATCTGTCCAGATAGGATTTTACCTTTTCACCAAAAGATATTTCCGTAGAAGTATCCCCGGCTGCTTTGCCCTGGTTCATCGACGTGTTCCAGCGTAGGACCTCGTCCGCCTGCTCATCGGCTGTCAGTCCTCCCAGCGCGCGAAGCTGTTCCCGTTCTTCGCTATCCGCCGGAGCAAGTGAGTGCTTCACCAGTTCGGCCATCGCGTGGAGGCAGTGCTCGCATTGATTCACATGTTTTTCGATCCGTTTTCGCTCTTTCCCATTCAGCATCCCTTCAATGTACCGGTATAACATATCATCATTCGGGCACTCCTTTTCAAGTAACTTTTTCTCCATTTTTCCCTCTTTTGAATGTTCCATTAATAAAGACAAGAATTTTTGGGATTTTCCCGCATGGCTACCAATTGTCCCGAATGTCAGATTTCAACATACTGATAATATTGGATACACTTTTCGAAGAGATGTTGAACGTGAAATACACGGAGATCTCCTCCGGCGTCATCTCCTCATAGATGTAAAGTTTGAAAATGATCTTGTCGCGTTCGCTGTTTCTGCCCTTCACTGTGCTGTCCAGGATCATATCGATCTTCTTTTTCAAATGCTCGATCTGATCTTCCTGATCTGCATTATCCACCGGCAGTTCCAGAACATCCTTCAGCGTGAAGGCCGAATCCGAATGAGTGCCGGGCAATGGTGTATCGATGGATGTCTGGATTTGCGGTCTTTTTTGAGCAGTCGCCCGAAGAATGTGGTTGATCACCACATGTCTGCAGATCGTTCCCAGGTAGAGGTATATCGCATTATTCGAAGTGCCTTTGAACTGTTTCAGCGCCTTGCAGTCTTTCTCGACGAGTTTCAGATAGACGTCCTGAATGAGATCCTGAACCAGCTCACCTGATTCGGGGGACTTGCTCATCAGCCCGCGCTTTTTGCATTCCCGCAATATGACAAGCGAAATACGCTGATTGAATCTTGAATGAAATTCAAGCCATGCATCTCTGTTGGAAGGCTCATCCGCGCATAAGCGCACTAGTGATGTATTTCCAAGCTTTTTGATGTTCACGAGTCATATTCCGGAAGTTTACACTGTGTTCGTTTGACAGTATGAGGTTCAGATTGTTACGCGTCGCCGTAAGTCAATGCTCGGAAGGAAGCTCACTGATTGTGATACTTGCTTATAAAATATAAAAAAAATGAAGGAAATGCAAGATATTTTTAAAAATATTGAAATTTGTTTAATGAAGGAATTCCGGTGTGTATAACTCAACGCACACATGCTCATCAGGGATAGTATCAGGAGTCTCTATTTACAGCAGGTTGCAAAACAGCAACCGACACGAATTCAGCTTATAATGTACAAAACTTTATGCACCTGGCGTACTTTTTGTACTCTTTTTGGTTCATGCTTTTTGCGCTTTTGATACACTCCCTCCTTATCAAAAACTCAGATATCACATCGCCTATTGGATTGAACGCACCGGACGTCTCATTATCTCGGGTTGGCGTAATACTCTCGGGCGTTTCTCTTTTTCTCCTATCAGTCCTGTCCGGCATAATTTCAGAAACGCCTTCTTGAGAGCAGGAGGATAATCCGGCTCCTTCCTCTTCATCTCGTCAAGAAGATCGTGGAAAAACCACTTTTCCTCTGCCGTCAGATTTTTTGTGACATCGGCAAAGACAGCGAGCGCTTTTTGAAAGATCTTCTCCTCGACGTCAATGTCACGTGTCTTGCCGTAGCTTCCCAGAGACTTCAGCCGATCCAGAAGCTCTTTCTCATCGATCTCTCGTTCGTCAGTCGATTCGACGACCTCTACTGGTGCGCTTACTGCTTTATTTGCTCTCTGCTTATCCGGCTTTTCAATGTCCCCGAACTCAACGGCACAATAGCACCTGTTTTCGCTGAGTACCGGTTGCACTCTCAGAATTTTACCGGAACAAAGGATTTTTTTCTTGTTGGGGAAAGCAATTTCTACTTTTTTTATATGCTGATCTTCAATACCCAAAAAGTGTTCAATGCTTGGGGTGTACCCCATCATACCACCGGTGCTGATATTGATCGTATTCACAGCGATCTTCAGTTGCCGGTTGAAATGAAATATTACTTTCGGTTGTTCACTCTGTTTTTTGGGATAAAGACGGGGATGCGCCCTTCTCTCCATAGGTCCATAACTCCATTCCCTTGATTCAATGCGATCTTATCATGGCCGTTGTACTTTACCCAGTCCGTACGCTCAAGCGTGTACCATGTAAGTTATGATCCCCCTAGGTCCTTAACCCCCTGACTTTCATTATGTTGTTGTAAAGCTCCCGTATCGATCGTGGATGGATGAGCAGGTAACGCTGCGTGTAGCAGGTTGTCCAGCATCCTTCACACCTACGATATTCTGAAACCTTTTCCTGATAACTTTGACCCGAAAATATTTCATGCAAATTCTGTTCCAGCAGATTCCCGATGGGACCTCCATAACAGAGATGGAGGTCCCCGTTTTCCATGATTGTTGTCCTTGTTACCAGAGCCGGCGCGTCTACGAACGCGCAAAAATTAGGCTTTACACCCTCTATGAAACCCTTTATGCCTGTAATATAAGAGTTTAAATTTAGAATTTCGTGATTCCCGTCAAGAAATTGCAAAATTTTTTCCAATTTTTTCCCGGGTCTTATGCGCAATTCATCATCCGTGCGCGTGGTGGATGTGAGGGAATGATACATGCCGATGGTCGTTTTCCAGCCAATATCATTGGCGCGTCTGATGAGCTCAGGCACCTGCTCGAGATTCAGGTTGTTGAGAACGATATTCGCGTAAAGCAGTGACTTCGATGTGCCACGATTTTCGGACAGCCATGCCATATGCCCGAGTACGGTTGATGCAAAATCTTTCACTCCTCGCAGATTGTCGCCCAGTTCACCAAGTCCATCCAATGAGGTCTGGATATGAATATCGTTCTCCAGCGCGACGCGCCCGAATTTCTGAATGATCGGTGTCTTGTTATAGAGTCCGGTGACCAGTGTGGTCGCGGAGGTAAATGTCTTTTTTGATTCTACAAGTATCTCGTCGAGGTACGGTACGAGCGTTGCCTCGCCACCGGAGATGAAACCGATATAAGCGCCGTATTCCCGTAATCGCGCCAGGACCTTCCGGACATGCTCCATGGACATCGTAGGCGGTGTCGTCTTTCTATCGTAAACGCTGCACTGGCGGCATCTCTGAGTACACAGCCGGGTCAGGCGAATTTCAGTGCTTGAATTGATGGGGCGACGCCGTATCGCTTTTGGCAGCCCCTTTGTCAGAAATTGTTGTACTGTTGTCATGATTCTCCATGTCGCGAATGTATCAATGGACGCGGCCTTTCCAGGTGAAACGGCCGATATTCCCCAGGGATCCGGCGAGGACAATGTATGGAATTTGCAGCAACGCCCATATTGGAAAGTATTTGATCAGATCCGTCCGTCCATATTTCCGTGCACCTTTGATTATCAGGAATAATTCGAAGATCAATTTTACGGTCAATGCGCCAATGAGAAGCAATGGATTGAATGGAATGAAAAACGATAGCAGGATGCCCGTCGTCAATAACAGATTGAGTATGAATGTATTTAGAACGATAAGAAAGAAGAGCTTGTTCAGCTTCAGCTGATACAACCCGTTCGAAGCCCATCGCCTGCGCTGATTCAGGAAGTTTTTCAGGCTCTTCTCAGGATTCGTGCGGTTGAAGCATTTCGCATCAGGTGCAAACCGAATATCCCAGTCAGTTTTTCCGGCAATGAGTTGCAGCAGCAGCACATCATCTCCCGAGATACGATGCCCGACGTCCTGATATCCCCCCACCTGATTGAACGCCTCTCTTCGGTAGGCCAGGTTCTGACCTGTAGCTGCCAGCGGGAATTTAAGATTCAGGGATCCCTGTGCCGCCGACAACAAGGCGAGAAAATCAAGCGCCTGCAGTTGTTCGAAAACTGGCCGGCTCTCCTGTTTGCGGCCGATCTGAGAAAAGCCGACGATCATGCCCACATTATCATCGAAGTAGGAGACCATGCCTGTGATCCATCCCGGCTTCAGGCGGCAGTCAGCATCCGCGGTGAGTATAATGGCGCCGCGGCTTGCCTCGATCCCTTGCTGAAGGGCATTTTTCTTGGCCGTCATGCGTCCCGACGCATCTTCGGAAGAACTGATGACTCTGAAATTCGGCAGATCTGAGGCCAATTTCTCTACCAGAGACCGTGTCGAATCGGAGGAGAAGTCGTCGACGAGGATCACTTCGTATTCATGAGATGGATAGTCCTGACGCTTCAGATCCCGGATCACATGCGGGATATTTTTCTCCTCATTGCGAGCGGCGATGATCACCGAAACGAACGGTTGATTCTTTTGTCGTTTAATATTCGGAAAGAAAAGCCCGATGGTAAAGATCAGCATCTGGATGCAATAGAGGCTTGTGGTAATGATCAGTATCCATTCAATGCATTCAATCATGCGCTCACCCTTCCGCACCAGTGTGCTGTTCGACCACTGTCTTGTATGAGTCATCCTTCCAGCTGAATTTACCAACCTGTCCCAGCAAGGCGAATATCACCACATAAGGGATATGCAGGATTTCCGCGATGGGAAAGTACCTCAGCCATCGAAGCTTTGAAAAAATCAGCGACGCTTTCAGGAGCAGGGTGAATTCGAAAATGGATTTGAGAAGTAATGGTACAGCAAACATGGGGAAAAATTTCGAATGAAAGACTGAGATAATCCCCAGGATGAGAATCGAGAGGTTCAAGACATAGACTGCGGATAGACCGATGACCATTCCCGGTCGATATGTGGTACCTTTTGATGCATGCCGTACGCGCTGATTGACAAATGCGTTGGCATTTTTCACAGTACCTGAAGGCACGAGCGATTCCGCTTCGATTGCATAGCGCATGGCATATCCTGTTTTCCGTCTCGCAAGATGCAGGAACAGGTCATCATCGCCGGAGATCATGTGACCGATCTCACCGAATCCGCCGATTTCGTCGTAGAGTGACTTGCGGTAAGCCAGATTTCGTCCGGTACATGTCACTGGAAATTTCAATCCAAAACTTCCGGCGGCGACGGATGCCAGTGCCAGAGAATCGAGACCGATCAGCCTGGTAAACAGTGTCGGATTATCCGTATTCTCAAGTGGAGCAAATCCAGCGACCAGTCCAACGTCCGGATGAAAATGACGCACCATGGAACGCGCCCATCCACTACGCGGAACGCAGTCGGCGTCGGTAAACAGGAGTATCTCACCCCGGCTGGCCTCGATGCCGGTCCGAAGCGCATTCTTTTTCGGCGCCATACCGGGCTCGCATTCGCGTATACGGATCAGTTTAACATGATTGTGGGTGCCCATTTCTGTTTTAACGATATCCGCTGTGCTGTCAGTCGACCTGTCATCGACAATAATGATCTCCAGTCTGGACCGGTTGTAATCCTGTTCAGTCAGCGCGTTGAGACATGCGCCGATATTCTCCTCTTCGTTTCTGGCTGCAACGATGATGGAGATGAAGGGTGTCGTGTTGTTTTTTCCCGGCGTGAGCCGGAACAACCCGATAATCAGAGAAATTAAAATGGTGATGTAAAATATCAGTAATATGGCGAGGAAATAGATGAGCATCAAATTACCAATTCACAATCAGATTCATGCTTGCATAACTGTCCGAAGACGATCGTTCCGGTTCCCTGTTCAGATTTTTGGTGTTGATGTAATGGTAGCTGAATGAGAGAAAGACATCTCTGAAGAGCTGGTCGCGAATGTTCAGACCATAACTCCAGGAATCCTGATGGGTGCCGTCGAGAAACTCTTTCCTGATATCATCCGCGATCGTATGCGGCGTGTCGATGTCGCCCTGACCGCGGCGTATTCTCTCGCCCGAAAGTGTGACCCTGAGGTCACGGTTCAGAAGCCAGTTGAAGCCGAAGTAAAGATCATCGGAATCCGGCCCCAGCCAGTGCCCGATTGACTGATCGTAATTCAGATAGGTATTTACCGAATCCTTATGTGTGTAGACATAGGGTTCTATACGTGTGTATTCAATCAGCAGGTCTGTATTCGACAATCCAAAAGGATTGACCCATCTGTAACCGGTCAGAAAGGCGAATTTGTTACCATAATATGTGAAAGGATTTTCCGCTGTCGTGAAATCGTCCAGGAAAAGTTCGAAATACATCTTGTGCCCGTGTGCGGGGAAGAGGGTCAGATCGAAGGACATGGTATTGTTATCTTTGTCACCGAGATGATGCTCTGCCACGTGGTAGGGCATGATCGGAATCAGATACGATGGCTCGATGTCGCGGTTTCCGTAGACAACGGCTTCGGCGCCGCCGATATAGAGCCAGTTGGTAAGAGCGATATCAAGCCGGTGTCCGGCCAGATATTTGGTCATATTCCCGGCATGCAGCGAGCCGTGGAAACTCGTGAACTGAAATTGTTTGAAATGAAATGTCAGTTTCAGCATTTCGAATGGTGGATTTTCTGAGGAGAGCATCAGGCTTCCGCGCGAACCCGGTCCCCATTTCAACTGGTCTCTTCCGAACTCCGCTTCAAACCAGGTGTTCGACATCTTCAGATACGCCCAGGCCTCGTCAGAGAAGACATTGTTACCGGATATGGTGAGCGGCGTCCCCTGACGCGGGTCGAAGTTTTCTTCCGTCACATCCGTGCCTCGTTCCAGTCTGTTTTGCGCGCGTACGTAGAAATTGAATCGTTCACCCAGTTTCCCGCGGACGATACCGCCCAGTGTCGTATACGAAGTGCGTTCTGTTTCCGAATACTGATCGCCTCGATTGGCATCGAATCGCTGCGCGAATTCGATATCCCCGTACGCGTGATGCTGACCTTCGCGCCATCGAAGAAGATGCTTCTCATGATACCGCGGCTGTGCGGATATTTTTTTCTCCATAAGCGCATCATGAAATTCGCCCATCAGCTGGTCCAATATGTCCTGCTCAATTATGCTGAGACGCTCTCTGGCAGAATCTGCCCGCGCGAGAAATTCAGCGATGTCCTGTCGCGTCATTGGCAGGGTTCTGGCCGTCACATCGCTGAATATACGCTGCGTTTCCAGTCTCTCGATGTAGTCATACACCCAATGGTCCATAGGCACATTGCTTGTTTGCGATGAGACAGTCGCTGCTGCAATGAGAATCAGCGTCGTCAGTGTGAACATTGTTGATGTTTTATTTTTCATGTGGAGCTAAAATATAAAAAAGATATGCACAATTTCAAAGTGTTTTTTGGGTGGATAACAGGTTATTATTATCTTGGTCCCTGATCATTAATTCTTGAGCAGCGCGAATGACAATCTCTTTTCCCGAATGATCCCGATGAGCCGGGGCAGGATCCGCGCTGTTCGAGCGCTGTTAATATGCCCGTCGTGCAAGACGATGATAGAACCAGGTTTTATTTTCTGCTTGATGTTCGCATAGATCGATTCGTCCGATACATTCATGTCAAAGTCCCGGGGCATGCTTGACCAGAGTACTATCCGCAATGACCTTTCCCGGCACAATTTCATGAGTCCTGGCGAGAAATGTCCATAAGGCGGCCGGAAATGAGAAGTATGTGTCCTAGTCAACCTGGCGATAATATGCTGTGTTCTGTCGATTGAATCGGACAGATATCGCCGGGATTTGAGCAGGTGTGATTCATGCCGGTAGCCGTGATTCCCGATTTGGTGACCGGCTATGGCAATGCGCCG
>JAZBPW010000032.1:0-5389 GCA_036351795.1 Candidatus Zhuqueibacterota bacterium
ATATCTTGTTCACGTCCCGCCAGGGACGGTCGATAGTAGCCCGGCACTTCAGTGGTGGGCGGCCAGGTCACGCCTTGGTACCAAGTCCCGTCAGGAACATGCGCGTCAACTCTAGACTAAATGAACATCTGATAAGCCTTTATTTGTAGACTGGATTACAGGATAAAAAATGATCATTTATTTGAGATACTCTAAGCTGTATCCGGTTAATCCTGTTATCCTGTCTGATTTTCTAGGTTGACGCAAATGCGCAGATTCAGGATGACATCGCCAGTGGGTTCTCTGGTAAACTGTTGCTTTCTCTGCATAAACGCATCCACTAAAACAGCGTGTAAATAAATGGCGCCAATGCGGATCCTTCGGTCAATACGATCAATGCGCCCAAAAGAAGAAGGAATATGATGATCGGTGCGAGCCACCACTTTTTTCGTTCCCGCAGAAAATCCCAAAACTCTCTGATTATACTTAATTTTCCCATAGTCTCAATACTGTTTTTCAATATCTGATGTAAGTACGCCTTTTTTTTCTCTCTTGTTCCAGTAACTCTCTCTTTCCGGCAGCCACCCTGTTTCCAGAAACCGCTTCCCGAAAAGCCGGGCTGTCAATCCAATTGAGGTAAAAACCAGATAAAACAACAGGCCCAGGATGAGCATATTCATCACCAGCCCAATCATGAGTGCCATTGCCATCCATATCCAGTTAAGGTACTTCAACCATTTCGGCTGAACCATTCCCAACAGCACAAGAATCAGCCCCGCGATCAAAAGTACAATATAAAACCGACCTCTGAACACCAGGAATCCGATGCAGAACAGTATCAGCACAAGACCAATGGTCAGGCCGAAGCGTTTCAGTTTGGCATTGGAATTGTCGATGCCTTTGATTTCATCAATTAGCTTCAAATGTCTCAAATTCTCCAGTATCTATCCTGTTGTCGCTGTTCTGCTTCTTGTCGATCAGGTAATGCCCCATGATCAGAAAATCCATATGGGTCCGTGTAAAGCAGCGGTATGCATCCTGTGGTGAACAGACGATGGGTTCGCCACGCACATTGAAAGATGTGTTGATGATCACCGGACATTTCTGCTCCTCGTCGAATTTCCTGATGAGCGCGTGAAACAGCGGATTGGTCTCCTGATGTACTGTTTGAAGTCGCGCCGAGTGATCTACATGCGTCACCGCGGGTATTTCCGAGCGAATGATCTTCAATTTGTCCAATCCGTGTATCTCTTCTTTCGTATCATTTGCAGGCGTCAATTTGGTATCCTTCACATGCGCCACCAGCAGCATGTAGGGACTCGCCCCATCCAGATCGAAATAGTCAGCGGCTCTCTCGCTCAGCACTGCCGGTGCAAAGGGGCGGAAACTCTCTCTGAATTTGATCTTCCTGTTCAGGACTTCCTGCATATCCGGAGAGCGGGCATCACCCAGAATGGATCGCGCGCCCAGCGCCCTCGGCCCGAACTCCATTCGTCCCTGAAACCAGCCGAGCACATTGCCTGAAGCAATGAGATCAGCTGCCCGCTGAACGAGGGCATTCTCATCGAGCGTCTCATATATAATTCCATGCGAAGTAAGAAAATCCCGGATCTCGTCATCGCTGTATTCAGGACCGAGATACGAGCCATGCTGACTGTCACGGTCTCGGTCGACACGCCTCTCCTTCCCAAGATAGCCATACCATCCGCACAGCGCCGCGCCGAGAGCACCGCCGGCATCGCCTGAGGCGGGTTGTATCCATATATCATCGTAAATCCCGGATCGATGCAACAGTCCGTTTGCCACGCAATTCAACGCGACGCCCCCTGCAAGGCACAAACGACGTTGGCCGGTCTCTTGACGAACATGTTTTGCCATCCGCATCACGATCTCATTGAGCACCTCCTGAATCGACCTGGCGACGTCCATATGTCTCTGCGTGATTTCAGATTCGGGCGTGCGCGGCGGTCCACCGAACAGTTTGTGGAATCTCCCATTCGTCATCCGCAGCCCCGAGCAATAATCGAAATAGCGCATGTTCATGCGAAAGGAGCCATCCGCTTTTACATCGATCAACTCCCTCAGTATGATGTCCCGATATGCCGGTTCACCATACGGCGCGAGTCCCATGAGTTTATATTCGCCCGAGTTCACCCTGAAACCAAGATAGTATGTAAAGGCGGAATAGAGCAGACCCAAAGAGTTGGGAAACTGGATATCGGCGAGAATATCGATCTCGTTAGTCCGGCCAATCCCGTAGCTTGTTGTGGTCCATTCTCCCACCCCATCTATTGTCAAAAACGCCGCCTCATCAAAGGGCGAGGGGAAAAATGCGGAAGCAGCATGGGAATGATGATGTTCCGGAAAAATGATTTTCCCTTTATACTGCAACTCCTGCGCGATCAGATCCTTGATCCACAGCTTCTGTTTGATCCACAACGGCATGGCCTTAAGGAATGAACGAAGTCCGTGGGGCGCCGTGGACAGATACGTCTCCAGGATCCGTTCGAATTTGAGAAAGGGTTTGTCGTAAAAAGCCACCAGCGCCAGCTCATCGCTGCTGACCCCCTGGCTATTTAAACAAAATTTGATCGCATTGACAGGAAATGAAAAATCATGCTTGATCCGCGTAAAACGTTCCTCTTGCGCCGCGGCTACAATCGCTCCATCTCTCAGCAGACAGGCTGCACTGTCGTGATAAAACGCGGAGATACCGAGTATATTTACAGGACGACCATTCATCAGGGAGGGAAATTATAAAAATTCAGCCTAATATGCAAGCGGAATTATCGATTCATTAATCCACACGCATATCGGCACAGACGTCTAATCGGAATAAAAAATATGGGGCATGCGTCCGGTTGTAATCCGACATTACTTAAGGAGCAGGCATTTGCCAATATTCACCGAACCCGTGGAGGCGACTCGATAGAGGTATAGTCCTGAAGCCATACCTCCGGCATGCCATTCGATATGATGCAGACCTGCTGATTGAATCGCATCGACCAGCGTCTCAACATGACGTCCTGATATATCCAACACATCGAGTCTGATACGGTCGGTTTTCGGATTATGGTACATGATCGTCGTGGTCGCGTTGAATGGATTCGGATAGTTGTCGAGCAGATTAAAATACCGAGAATCCGGTTCGAACGTTTCCTCTTCCACGCCGACATATCTCTCTTTGAGATCGAATGTGACGCCGTCACCGAGCCAGTGCAGTGTCGCATTCACAACGCCCGGATAGTTGGTACTCCGGCTCCCGTTGAAACCGATATGCGTCGCAGTAGAGGTATCAAACAGATAGCAAAGCGTCGTGGTTGTCAGAATGCCCTGTTCATCGATTGTGACGATTGACAAATCATCGAGATAAATGGCGTAGAAACCCGGGTATTTTGCAGCGCCGAACATACCCCCGATGATGCGGTTTTCGAAAAAGTCCCGGTCATCCCACACCTTTGGCACGATCACCGCCTGGCTGACGACGCTGTCGCCCGGAGCGAGCCTCAGATTACCGCGCCATGCGTTCAACTCATTTGAAGTCATGTTATGGATCCTGATCTCGCCGAGCTGCGAGGTATTCTCCTCTCCACCATTCAGAACAATCTCTTGATATAGCGGTTGACGCGTTTCTTGTGTCACCGGCTCAAGATTCGGGCCGGATTCGATCAATGAGCGGGTTTCCAGATTATACACGGCGCCGTGATTCAGCTGCGTGTATGATATGTTGGTGAATGTAAGAGGCTTCATGGGTTCGCATATGATCGAGGAATTTTCCATTTTGTGAAAAATAGAGACCGTGCTCTCACCGTAGACGATTCCCGTCCTGTCCGGATAGAGGCAAAAAGCGGTGTTTTCATCGACGCCAATGGCAATGAGACTGTCCCGTCCTGAATCCTGGATCTGCCGCGCAAGCATGGGAACCAGCCGTCCCAGCCGGCCTCTCGGATGGAAATGCGAATCGGTGATCACACCGGGAAGTACTGTGAGAAAATCGTCCGTGAAATGAACGCGGTTGTTATAGGGATTGTGGGCGAGGTCCTGTGGATAGGCGCTGCCGAACTTCGCATCGAAGACAACCTCACCGAGTACTGCCAGACCCGCACTCGTCCCGCCGATCACGCCACCCTTTCGGAAAACTTCATGGATCGCATCCTCCACGAGTGTCCCCTTCCAGTTTGACACATACGGCCACTGGTCGCCCCCTTCAATGAAAATCCCTTTCGCCGATATGAGCTCATAGTATGTGGCGGAGTCGTCAGCCACAGTCCTGGTGGATATTTGCAATGAGTTGCTCGTGGCGTCGGCACCCCATGATTTGAATGTGGTTGCGTATGATGTCGCCACGGAGCTGACATCGATATTGATGATCTTGCCGGAATCCGCCTGCTGAACAAACCAGCGGAACGGATCGTCCGCCCACCTATTCCGGTCATTTCCGCCACCGATTAGCAACAGCGATCCCTGTGCATACGCACCAACAATTTCAAAAAGCAAAATTGAGATCAGCAAAACGATCTTCACTGCAATTCTGACCATTTCTCACCACCTGAACCTGATAATAAAGGAAAATGAATTCATAGCTAGCTTATTTTAGACAGGATAACAGGATTTACATGATTAAATATCCGGTTCATCCTGTTATCCTGTCAAATTATCAATATCTTTACAATGACTTGATCATATGGTCGTTTAAGACTATTTGACCAACATCATCTTCTGCGTTGTCCTTTCGCTGCCGGCTGTCATTTGATAGAAATAGAGACCGGTCGCCATGGGATTCCCGTACATATCGCTGCCGTCCCAGGTCATTTCATGGCGCCCGGGAGCGAAGTATCCATCTGCCAGATTGGCAATCAGCTCTCCGCGCAGATTGTAGATGTTCAGTTTTACATTTTCCGCACGATTCAGGCTGAAAGCAATCGTGGTCGACGGATTGAACGGATTGGGATAGTTGTGATGAAGCCTCATCTCTTTCGGCATTCTCGCCGCCATATCGTCCTCTTCCACAGCAACGAATGATGTTTCAATCACATCCGCCAGTCGTACGATACCGCTATCGGAAGTGGACGCCCAGATCACATTGTCCCTGATCTCCATATGCGTCAGATTGTCCTGCGGGATCAGTCCGCCTGTGGATGCAGCCGTCCACTGGCTGTATCCACCGTTCACGCCGATTCTCACCAGGCCGCCGCCATCTGTCGCCAGCCAGATATTTCCGGCGTGATCCGATTCCAGATCATTGATCTCGTATTTCAGCGGCTCAACCGTCGTCGAATCATGCACCACGATCGTCTCATCAGGACCAATCTGATAGAGATTTTTCTCTCCGTTCACAGGGACCCAGACATTGTCGTCAGGATCGATGGTCATCGCGAATGTATACTTTCCCTCCAGATCGCCCACCGAC
>JAZBPW010000033.1:0-10400 GCA_036351795.1 Candidatus Zhuqueibacterota bacterium
ACCAAACCGCCCGTCGATGTCACCAAACTGACGACAACACAGAGCGCCGTGGAAAAAGCCTATGCCATGAGCGGTCTGGGTCCCGATGATGTCGGTGTGCTGGAGGTGCATGACTGTTTCTCCATCACCGGACTCCTGATGCTGGAGGCATGTGGATTTGCCGGATACGGTGAAGGGGCGGCAATGGTCGACGATGGCAAGACCAACTTCGGATCAGACCTGCCGGTCAACAGCAGCGGCGGACTCATCGGATTCGGACATTACACCGGCGGAACGGGTGTTCGGCAGTGCGTGGATATCATTCATCAACTGACAGGCAAAGCCGGGGACTGTCAGGCGGAATTGAAACCGTCGAAACCATACGGTCTGATGACCAGCATGGGCGGCAATGACAAGACCGTTGTCGCCGCGATATTTAGTCCTGTCGCGGATTAGAGTGAACGCAATACGGTCAATAAAATAGTACTTGACTATTTAGAATAATTTTAATATCATACAGCTCCCGAGTGACGGGAAATCGCTGTTAAAAAATCCGGAATATTCGAATGCGCGTCCTTAAGATCATAGCTATCCTGTTGTCATCCTTCCTACTGGTACCAGAACTTTACTCGTGCACCACTGCGGTGGTGTCCGGCAGATACACCGTCGATGGCAGACCTTTGTTATGGAAACATCGCGATACCGGCACCGAAGATGTGAAATTAATGTACTTCGATGATGGCGAGTACGCCTATCTCGGATTGGTCAACAGCTCGGATTCATCAGGCAGCGAGGTTTGGGCGGGAACGAACAGCGCCGGATTCAGCATCATGAACTCCGCCTCTTACAATCTGAAAGATAGCAAGACGGAAAATGAGGATCAGGAAGGCTTTTTCATGAAGGAGGCGCTGAAACAGTGCAAAGACCTTAATGATTTTGAATCCTTCCTGAAGAAGACATCGGGACCACGCGGTATCGAGGCCAATTTTGGCGTGATCGATGCGATGGGCGGCGTTGCGTATTACGAGTGCGATGACACCAGCTACGTGAAATACGATGCCAATGATCCTGCCCATGCGCCATTCGGCTATATCATTCGCACCAATTATTCATTTAACAGAAACGTCCAGGACGGCTACGGTTATATCCGGTATCAGACGGCTGACAAACTCTTTTACGATGCCGTTGCTGCCGGCGAATTGAGCGCGCCGTTCATCCTGACGAAGTGCGATCGGAATCTAACGCATTCACTGACAGGGACGGATTTAACAAAGGTTCCTATGCCACGATCCGGGAGTGCGGCACAATTCGTTCATTTCGAGGATTACATCAACCGCTACAGTTCGGCGTCTTCGACAGTTGTTCACGGCGTAAGACCAGGTGAGAACGCCTCTCACACCACTCTCTGGACCATGCCCGGTTTTCCTCTCTGTTCAGTCGCCGTACCAACCTGGGTGATTGCAGGAGAAGATCTGCCGAAGATTCTGACGGCGAACGCCGGTTCTCATTCGCCATTGTGCGATAAAGTGGTCGCATTGAAGAGACGTTGTTTCCCGATATCGAGAGGATCCGGGAAAAAATACCTGAATCAGGCTGTGTTAATGAATCAGAATGGCGACGGTGTGCTGCAACTGCTGCCCGAACTTGAAAATTCGATATTTCAGTGCACAGCAGAGAAGATGGAGCGATGGAGAGATCGGGGGATGAACGTCGCCGAGATCAAATCCCTTTACCGGTGGATCGATGAGACTGTTACTGCCGCTTATGAGGAGCATTTTGGATTATGACGCAGCTGCCCTTTAAAAAGATACTGATAGCGAACAGGGGAGAGATCGCCGTTCGGGTGATTCGCGCCTGCCGGGAGATGGGCATTGCCAGTGTCGCGATTTATACGGAAATCGACCGCACGGCGCTGCACGTTCGCATGGCGGATGAAGCCTATGCGCTCGATCCCGAGCCATCGGCGGACAGCTATCTTGCTATGGGGAAGATCCTGAATATCGCCGCCCGGTCGGGAGCAGAGGCAGTTCATCCGGGGTATGGATTTCTCGCGGAAAACGGTGATTTCGCCGCACAGGTGAATGAGCGCGGACTCGTATTCATCGGTCCCTCACCGGATACCATCAGTCTTCTCGGGGACAAAATGGCCGCGCGCACATGCATGATAAAGGCCGGTGTTCCCGTGGTCCCCGGTCTGGAACAGCGAGTGACCGACATAGACGCTGCATTGAAAAACGCGGGCAAGATCGGTTATCCGGTGCTGATCAAAGCCGCGGCTGGCGGCGGCGGTAAAGGCATGCGTCTCGTACATCGTGCGGATGAGATGGAGAAATCGATCCAGATGGCCATGTCAGAGGCCAGGTCGGCTTTTGGCGACGACCGGATATACATCGAAAAGTACATCGCGCGGCCGCGACACATCGAGATACAGGTCATTGCTGATGCGCAGGGAAACACCGTCCACCTGGGCGAGCGAGAATGCTCTATACAGAGAAGACATCAGAAAGTGATCGAGGAATCTCCTTCACCCGTGGTGGATGATGATTTGCGGAAGAAAATGGGGGAGACCGCAGTCGCCGCGGCAAAGGCGGCGAATTACGTCAATGCCGGCACCGTGGAGTTCCTCGTCGATGAGGAGATGAATTACTACTTTCTGGAGGTGAACACGCGGCTTCAGGTGGAGCATCCTGTGACAGAGATGGTCACGGGATACGATCTGGTGAAGGAGCAGATCAACGTTGCCTCGGGGCTGCCGCTCAGTTTTTCTCAGGAAGATATCGCCTGGAACGGTCATGCCATCGAATGCCGGATTTACGCGGAGGATCCGGAAAACAATTTCATGCCGTCCATCGGAACCATCGGATCTTACGTCGAGCCCCAGGGACCGGGGATTCGCGTCGATTCCGGGCAGGATCTTGGCGGTGAAGTATCGATCTTCTACGATCCCCTGATATCCAAACTGGTCGCCTGGGGACGGGACAGGAACGAAGCTGTATCTCGCATGAGGCGCGCGCTGAACGAATACAGAATTTCCGGGCTGAAGACAGTGATCCCTTTTCACAAGGCCGTCATGGACAACGCGGATTTCAACCGCGGGGCTATTTCTACGCATTTCATCGCTGATTCGATGGCAGCCGAAGATATCGCAGGCGATGTCGATCCTCTGGCCTTGAAAGCCATGTCGATCATGACCTGTCTTATGGATTACAAAAACAAGGGCGCGGCATCGTCTTCAGAAACGCGTGCGACAGAAATTGAACGGGGTATGTGGAAATATTGCGGGCGCAGGAAGAGCATCGGTCGATAAGATAAAGAGAAACGGAGCGGGATGAAGTATTCGAGCACGATCGCGAATCAGATATTTGAAGTTACCATCGACAATACGGAGAGGAAGCTTCGGGTTCTGTTGGATAACAAGGAGGTTCCTGTCGAATTTATCCGGCGGCCCGCGTCGAACAGCTATGTCGTGGTGATGGAAAACCGGACGTTCGAATTTGAGATTGTACGCGATGAAGAGGCGTATGTCGTTCATTATCAAGGCCGCGATTACCCCTGCCGCGTCGAGGACCAGCGCTTGATAAAACTGAAGAACGCGATACGGCAGGAAGTGACTCAATCCGAGCATCTGGAGATTCGTTCGCCGATGCCCGGCCTCGTCGTTGCAGCCGAGGTGGCTGTCGGCGAAAAGGTGCGCAGCGGACAGGGGCTGATCATCATCGAGGCGATGAAAATGGAGAATGAGATCAAGTCACCTGCGGATGGAGTTGTCAGGGAAATTAAAGTCAAAACAAGTGAAGCGGTTGAGATGAATCAAACGCTGATAATTTTAGAATAAAATGAAGAGGTTATCATGGCAGGTATTGTAGGATACGGCGCTTACATTCCAAGAAACCGGATCAAGGTGGAAGAGATCGCGAAGACATGGGGTGCCGACGCGCCAAGTTACAAGAGGGGTCTGCTTTTGCAGGAGAAATCAGTACCCGGACCGGATCAGGATACGATCACGATGTCCGTGGAAGCCGCGCGTAACGCGCTCATGAGAGCGGAAATCGATCCGCAATCCATCGGTGCCGTCTATATCGGTTCGGAGTCGCATCCGTATGCGGTGAAACCGAGTGGCACTGTTGTCGCGGAGGCTGTCGGCGCCACGCCGGATTGTCACTGCGCGGATTTTGAATTCGCGTGCAAGGCTGGTTCCGAAGGCATGTTTGTCGCTTTGGGTCTTGTGGATGCCGGTCATATTGACTATGGATTGGCCATCGGCGCGGATACATCGCAGGGTGCGCCCGGCGATGCACTGGAATATTCGGCAGCGGCCGGCGCTGCTGCGTTCATCATGGGCAAGGAGAGGCTGGTTGCAGATTGCACGCACACCTATTCTTATATGTCCGATACGCCGGATTTCTGGCGCAGAGAGCATGAATTCTATCCGCGGCATGGCAGCCGTTTCACTGGTGAGCCGGCGTATTTCGCTCACTCGCTAGGCGCGGGCAACGGGATCCTGGAACGGGCCGGTATGAAGGCATCCGATTTTCAGCATGCGGTCTTCCATCAGCCGAACGGTAAATTCCCACTGCGCGTCGGTAAAATGCTCGGGTTTGAGAAAGAACAGTTGGAGACAGGTCTCCTGGCGCCGCTGCTGGGCAATACCTATTCCGGCGCCTCGCCTCTGGGGCTAACTGCGATACTGGACATCGCCAAACCGGGTGACAAAATCCTCATGGTCTCTTACGGCTCCGGAGCCGGCAGCGATGCCTTCATCTGGGAGGTGACAGAGAGAATCACGGAGGTGCAGCAAGTGGCAGTGAAGACCAGAGAGATACTGGAACACAACATCAATTATCTCGAATACGGTACGTATGCGAAATATCGTGGCAAGATAATAAAGAATAAATAAATAAAGGAAATATGACATGCGAGAAGTTGCAATAATAGGTGTTGGTATGAACAAGTGGGGCGAGCTGTGGGATCGATCCATCAACGATATTTTCGTTGAGGCCGCCCTCGAAGCCATCGATGATTCGGGTGTGGATCATGTGGATGCCATGTATATCGGTTGTATGTCAAGTGGTATCTTCGTGGGACAGGAGCACATCGCGTCGCTGATGCCCGACTATTTAGGCGTGGGTCGCATCCCATCGACGCGGGTGGAGTCCGCCTGTGCGTCCGGCGGCCTCGCGATGAAATGCGGCGTGCTGGATGTGATGTCAGGCAATAGCGATATCGTGCTCGTCGGCGGTGTGGAAAAGATGACGGATGTCAGCGGTGACGGTGCGACCTATGCCCTGGCGACGGCGGCGGATCAGGAATTCGAAGTGTATCAGGGCGTCACCTTTCCGGGGCTCTACGCCATGATGGCGAGAGCGCATATGCACAAATTCGGAACGACGCGCGAACAGCTGGCGCAGGTTGCCGTGAAGAACCATTTGAATGGTTCGAAAAATCCTTTGGCGCAGTTCCCCATGAAGATCTCCATTGATACTGTCGTCAATTCGGTCATGATCGCCGATCCGCTGACGATCATGGATTGTTCTCCGATCACGGATGGCGCTGCCGCGGCGGTGATCTGTTCTCTGGAGACTGCAAAGAAGGTTGCTGTAAAGGCGCCTGTGAAAATCATCGGCGTTGGTCATGCTACGGATACGATCGCTCTGCACAGCCGTGAGGATTTGACCACATTGAACGCGACCGCCGATGCGGGGCAACGCGCATTGAAGATGGCGAACAAATCGATCAAAGATATCGACCTGATCGAGGTACACGATTGTTTCACCATCGCCGAACTTATCGTCCTCGAATCGCTGGGATTTTTTAAGCCCGGTGAAGCAGGGGCAGCGACGCTAGCCGGAGAGACGGCAGTTGACGGCACGATACCCGTCAATTGCAGCGGTGGTCTGAAGTCGAAGGGACATCCTGTCGGCGCAACGGGTATCGGACAGATCGTGGAGATTACCAAACAGCTTCGCGGAGATGCGGGCGACAGGCAGGTGAAGAACGCGAAAGTCGGAATGACACAGAATATGGGTGGCAGCGGTGGCAGTTCGGTCGTACATATTATGGAGGTGATATAAGATGGCAGTACCCAGTTATTGGAGAGCAATACCACAAAGATATCGCTATGAAGCGAGTGAATGCGTGAGCTGCGGCAAGAAATTTTTCCCACCGCGACTGATTTGTGATAGTTGTCAATCACGTGAATTCAAGAAAATAAAACTCGGACGGGAAGGCAAGGTTCTCACATATACCATTATTCGGGTTGCGCCGAGTCAGTTCGTGGATCAGGCGCCGTATCCGATCGCGATTGTGGAGCTGAACGATGGCGTGAAAGTGCTGATGCAGATCGCGGATTGCGATCCCGAAGCGATCGAGATCGGGATGCCCGTCCGTATGGAGTTTCGTAAAGTATCCACAGACGGTGATGCGGGCATCATCAATTACGGTTACAAAGCAGTACCGGTCAAACGATAGATTATGGACATGAATTATAAGTGACAAGAGGGGTTTGATTTGATTGCATTGATAAGACGCATCGCCGGCGTTGTCCTCATCCTGATGATAGCATTTACGGCGTGCACGAAAATGAAACCGGTTCAGCGCACCGCAAGCGAGAAGCTGGTCACTCATGTCGATTTTTCGTCATGGATACCGGAGTCCTTTACAGTCAGCCATGATGGCAAGCAAATCGCATATGTGACGAAAGTCGGTGAAAGATCATGCGTGGTGTTGAACGGTGAGCAGGGAAAACTATATGAGAAGATCGGTCCGACAACGCTGAGGTTCAGTCCGAATGACAGCTTTTTTACGTACGTCGCGATAGAGAATAAGAAGCAGTTTCTTGTCATCAATGGCGAGGAAGGAACGCGTTATGACGGGATTATGCAGGGATCGCCGGTATTCAGCGCTGATGAAAGCAGAATGGCATTCACCGCACTCCGCGATGGGAAGTGGTTCGTGGTGCTGGACGGTGTCGAAGGACCACACTACGACGCGATCGGCGATATGTCGATGATATTCAGTGTTGATGGCCAACGGTTTGCCTACCGGGCTTTGGTGGACGGTATGTACCGGGTGGTCGTCGATGGCGTGGAGAGCCGGGAATACAAGAGCCTGATGCGTGGAACACCGATATTCAGTGACGATGGCAAACATGTGGCTTATGCTGCCGGATTGAATGAAAGACATTTTGTCGTTCATGATGGTGTGGAAGGAAAAAGATACGAAAATATCGCGGAAGGAACCCTTGTCTTCAGCCCTGATGGCAATGACCTCTGTTACGGCGCGAAGAAAGATGGCAAATTCTTCCTCGTGCGGAATGGCAAAGAGGGTGTGAGGTATGATGGCATCATGCCCGGTTCTCCTGTTTTTTCCAAAGACGGCACACGCATCGTCTACGGCGCGCGTATTTCAAATCCGGGGAATATCGGTGATATGCAATTTATGGTGGATGACGGTGTCGAGCAGAAGAGATACAACGCGGTCGGGAGTCCGCCGATCCTGAGTCCGAATGACGAAAAGCTGGCTTATGTCGTCCGGCGCGGTCTGAAGTGGTTCGTGATCCTGGATGGAGAGGAACAGGAGGAATACGATGGAATAGGCATGACGCCGTACCCGGTCTTCAGTCCGGACAGCAAGCACATCTCGTATGTCGCCAAGGTCATGGGGGAGTGGTTCGTCGTACGGGACGCATCTGAAGGGACGTATTACGATGATATCGCTGCGGGTTCACTGCGATTCAGCCCGAAGGGACGCTATATGGCATATGCCGCGCGCGCGGACACGTCCTGGACAGTGGTGGTGAACGGCAAGGAGGGCAATTATTACGAAGATGTCCTCGGGAACGGTATTCAATTCGATTCGGAGAAGTCGTTTCGATATATCGCGATCCGGGATAGCAGTCTTTTACACGTTACTGAGCAGATCCGCTAGATCTCCAGAATGTCCTGACATTCTCACCTGATTCATCTGCAATGTTGAACCATTGCATTAGAAAAGGATTGCACCATGTATAAGATCGAATCTAAAATTGATGTGCAGAGCGATGCATTCAAACGTAACTATCGTACAATGAAAGCGCAGGTCGACCAGCTTCGTGCGAAGATCGAGGCTGTGAAAACGGGCGGACCACAAAAGGCAAGAGACGTGCATACCGCGCGTGGAAAGCTGCTTCCGCGTGACCGGCTGAAAAGGCTGCTGGACCGAAATACGCCTTTTCTGGAGCTTTCTGCGCTCGCGGCATATGACATGTATGATAACGCGGCGCCGGCCGCGGGCATGATCACCGGCATCGGTGTAGTCCGCGGAAGGGAAGTGCTCATTATCGCGAATGATGCCACAGTCAAGGGCGGGACCTACTTTCCGATGACGATAAAGAAGCATGTCCGCGCGCAGGAGGTCGCCATGCAGAACAGGCTGCCGTGTATATATCTGGTGGATTCCGGCGGCATCTTCCTTCCACATCAGGCAGGGACTTTCCCTGACAGGGACCATTTCGGAAAGATATTTTACAATCAGGCGAAGCTCTCCGCCATGGGAATCGCGCAGATCTCCGTGGTCATGGGCTCCTGTACCGCGGGCGGCGCGTATGTGCCTGCTATGAGTGATGAGACCATCATCGTGAGGAAACAGGGAACGATATTCATCGGCGGTCCGCCGCTGGTGAAGGCGGCGACCGGGGAAGTCGTGACGGACGAGGAACTGGGCGGCGCGGACGTGCACTGCCGCATCTCGGGGGTGTCCGATCATTACGCGAACAACGATGAGCACGCGCTGGAGATCGCGCGCAACATCGTCGAGAATCTCGAGAAGCAGCAGCGTTTTCAATTAGATGTATCGGACCCCGAAGATCCGGCGTATGATCCTGATGAAATATACGGCATCGTATCCAGCGACCTTCGCAAGCCCTATGATATTCGTGAAGTGATCGCGCGGCTCGTGGACGGAAGCCACTTTCATGAGTTCAAGGCGCTGTACGGCCAGACCATGGTATGCGGTTTTGCGAAACTGATGGGATATCCGGTGGGTATCCTGGGAAACAATGGCGTGTTGTTCTCCGAGAGTTCTAAGAAGGCCGCGCATTTCATCAACCTGTGCACCATCAGGAAGATCCCGCTCATCTTTCTGCAGAATATCACGGGATTCATCGTGGGCAAGCAGTATGAGCACGGTGCCATTGCCAGCGACGGCGCGAAGATGGTGCATGCGGTGGCGAATGCGGACGTGCCGAAATTCACCGTTATAGTTGGCGGGTCCTATGGCGCTGGAAATTACGCCATGTGCGGCAGGGCGTATGATCCGCGACTCCTCTGGATGTGGCCCAATGCCAGGATCTGCGTCATGGGAGGGGAGCAGGCGGCGAGCGTACTGTTGCAGGTGAAGATGCGGGCGCTGGAGAAGAAGGGCAAGAAGATGATGAAGAAAGAGCAGGATGCATTCATGAAGCCGACGCTTGAAAAATATGAGAATGAATCGTCCGCCTATTTCAGCACAGCGAATATTTGGGATGATGGTATTATCGATCCGCTGGACACGCGTACGGTGCTGGGACTCGGTATAGCCATGTCGCTGAACGCCCCGATCCCGGACCAGAAATTCGGGGTTTTCCGGATGTAGGGGGGCATTTTATCAGAAGTGCTTTTTTTTCACTACAAAGGTCACAAAGAGAGCGCAAAGTACACAAAGGTTATGCATTTGGGAATAAGGCCGTCTCGCTCTTTGCGGAGTCTTTGATATTTTATTGTTGGAGTGCAATGCTTTTTAAGGGATAAGAATAGAATATATGCGAACGCATCGTTCTGGATGATGCTATCTGCCAATGATTAGAGAGGCTAGAAGAATATTTCCTGACGTATCAACAACTACTGACAATTTCATCAAGAACAATTGGAGTGCATTGCATTTATGCAATGCTTTTTAAATGGATACAAATACTTTTAAACACAGACACTCTCCAATCCATTATTTTGTCGAAAATGCCTATTACTTTTTCACTGGTTCTGTATATATGAAACGGCATCTACTAAGAAAAAAAGAAGCAAAGGAAATATTTGTTGAAAAAATGTTTCATTACATAGATAAGCATAATTGGGAGTTATACGAGTGGGTCGTTCTCGACAACCATTACCATCTATTGGTAAAAATAAAACATGCCAAGGATGTTTCAGTTTTCATTAATTCACTCCATCGCACAAGTGCATACCATATTAAAAAATATCTGAAGTTAAACGTTGATCGTTTTTGGTATCAATATTGGGACAGGTGTATAAGAGATGAAAAACAGTTCTATGAAACAGCGATGTATATTGTTTATAATCCGTTAAAACATGAATATGTTTCAAATATGAGCGAATACGCTTTCTCAAGCTACCAATGGAATAATTACGGAGATCAAGAAAAATATAGAACTTTATTCAGAGAATATGATC
>JAZBPW010000034.1:0-2752 GCA_036351795.1 Candidatus Zhuqueibacterota bacterium
CAGAATCCCAACGTTTTATGAGTGCCGTAGGCACGATATATGAAAGCATAATAATTTCAGATTGTTACATAATGTAATTGAATATTAAGGTTGACGCCAATGCGCAGAGCGGGACGGGAATGACATCGGGGAACACCCTGAGCCAAGCCTGTCATGCCGAGCGGAGTCGAGGCAGGCAGGCGGCTGCCAATGCGTCTGTACACGTCTCACGTCTGTCACAGTTCGACTCCGCTCACTGTGACAGACGTTGCCAATCGTTTCCAGCACTGACTCTTTTTTTATCTTCGCATTCTCAGCGTCCTCTGCGGTTTAAAAAAAATCGTCATCATCAATAAAAAATATCAGTTGACATTTTCTCAATACAGGTGTATTTTATAGTATGATGAAAATCATATGCATATTATTGACCCTTTGTGTTTCCCTGAGCTGCGGACTCCTGGATCCCCGCGGATCGTCGCGCATCGATACGCCGACGGATCAGATCATCATGTTCACCGACATCGATGATCTCTCACTGAAACTGGATGCAGCGGCCATAGACTCAGCCGCGGTTGTGGCGGACAGCCTGATTCTCTTCGTCGCGTACGGCGGCGGATGCAAGATCCATCAATTCCTGCTATACGGATCGTCGGCGATACTCAAGAGCAATCCACCGCAGGCGGAGATCTATCTGTCACACGACGCGGATAACGATCTCTGCGAAGCATATATCCATGAAAGGCTCTCTTTCGATCTGCAGCCGTTGAAGCGATCTTATCAAAAGCAGTTCTCGAACAACGGTCCGCTTCTGTTGCGCTTAGTCCCGCCGGGTGTTGATGCGCCATACATGCCAATGCCGGTCTATGCGTTCTAAAAAGAAAATTCTCATTCTGTTCTGCGGCGGCACGCTGGTCATGGAAGAGGATGCACAGGGCACGCTTCAATCCCCTCCCGCAGACAGGGCGATCAACAACCTGCTCAGAATCGAACCGAGATTGAAGCATATCGCGGATCTGACAGTATCCTATATCGATAACATCGACAGTACAAACATCAATCCGTCGCATTGGGACCGGATGACAGATGTGATCGCCGAGAATTATCACAGTTACGATGGTTTCGTGGTCACCCACGGGACAGACACCCTGGCTTACACATCGAGCGCGCTGTCATTTACGCTTCAGAAAATGGGCAAGCCCGTCATTCTGACCGGCGCTCAAATACCGGGCAGCCGTATCGAATCCGATGCCAGGCGAAACCTTACCAATGCAGTCCGGGTGGCAACGATGAATGTCTCCGGTTCGATCGTCGTCTTCGGAGAATCCATCATCCTCGGCTGCCGGGCGACCAAGATGTCGGAATCCAAGATAGATGCCTTTGACAGCGAGAATCGCGAGCTCCTGGGAGAGATCCGCCTGACCGTAGAGCTCAGCAGCGCGTGTCCCATCCGCCGCGACCAGCCGTTGAATGTGAAGAAGGGATTCGATTCAAACATCGCCGTCTGCACCATCGTCCCGGGAATGTCGGAAAAGACGCTTGGCTCTCTCATCGAAAGCGGGATTCACGGACTGGTGATTCTGGGATATGGACCTGGGAACATACCCTACCAGTATCTGAAAGCCATTAAAAAAGCCGGTGAGATGCGAATTCCGGTTGTTGTCAACTCTCAGTGCCGGGAAGGCGCTACCATCATGCACCTTTACGATGTGGGCCAGAAAGCGCTCGATCTCGGCGTGATCCAGGCGTTCGATATGAGTATCGAAAGCGTGGTCACCAAACTCATGTGGGCGTTGAACCATGCGGACGACTATCAAAGCATAAAGAAGATCATGCACACCAACCTGGCGGGTGAGATCTCCAGGCCAGTGAGCAATACGTGATTCAATAAATGGAGTTCATCGATGTCTCAGAAACATGAAGATTTCTACCTGCGAATACGACAAAAGATAACCGCATGGCTTGAATCGAAGCAGGGTAAATCCTACAAATGGAATCAATACATCCTGATCGCTCCGGATATGTTTTACCTGCTTTACAAGCTCTCTCTCGATCCGGACGTCCCGTCTGAGGCCAAGGGAAAGCTCATTCTTGCCATCGCGTACTTCATCTCACCCCTGGACCTCATTCCGGAAGCATTGACCGGTCCGGTTGGATATGTCGATGATATTGCCCTGTCTGCCTATGTCCTGAACAGCATCATGAACAAGGTGAGCCCGGAGACGATCAGAAAACACTGGGCAGGCGAAGAGGATGTGCTGGAACTGGTTCAGCGCATCGTTTCCGAAGCAGATAAAATGGTCGGTAGCGGCTTGTGGAAAAAGATCCGCGGCATGTTCAGATAGAGAAAGCACGGAGAAAAAAGTGGACAGGATTGACAGGATAGCGCCATCTGTCATGCCGAGCGGAGTCGAGGCATGGCAGAAGCGACGACTGAAAACAGAATAACCGCGAAGACGCAAAGAACGCAAAGAAAAAAGCAGACAGGATAACAGGATTGACAGGATTGTGTATTTAGTTATTTAATTATATCATCTTGTAAATCCTGTTTTATCATGTTATCCTGTCTAAAATGAAGAATTGTCAGATATTCGATTTCCTCCCCGTTGTCATTCCTGTCCGCTCTGCGGGAGGAGACCAGAAGGCATTCACCGTGCTGATATTTTTAACCGCAGAGGGCGCAGAGAACACAGAGAAAAAACAGAAACAGAATTACCTTATTCTGTCCCTCCTGTTATCCTGTCTAAAACTCTCTCAGCGTCCTCTGCGATCTCCG
>JAZBPW010000035.1:0-40036 GCA_036351795.1 Candidatus Zhuqueibacterota bacterium
TCTGTTTGTCGAAATATTATAGTTACCGAAAAACAGTACTATTTTCGTATCATTTTGAGGCGACTTGTAATGAGGATTAAAGATATCCGGATTAAAACATTGCGGAACCACATACATATCTTCTCGATCTTTCCATTTGCTGAAGAAATCCGCATCCGCCTCCGATATCGGCACAAGTAGCCTGCTTTTCTTCACGCCCTGTTTTTCTATCCAATAAACCCATGGCGCCAATACATATCGTCTCTTGTCTTTCTTGGCTTTTCCCAGGTACTGTCGATATTCAACGTTGTGTGAACAGTATACAAAAGGGATCCCGTACTGTTTCTGCAATCTTAATCCGTATACCGCACTGAGGCCATAGTCCGACAATACCACATCATACTTTTTCAATGACATCAGGTGCGCGGCCTCCATGTACAGATCCTTGCTGTATAGAAAGTAATTTTTTAACGAGAACGGGATCTTGATCTGCTTTCCCACTCCCTGAACACGATGCTCGAATTTCTCCTCCAGGACTGCGTCCCCCGGGTGTCCCGAGCCTTCGATAAAAATGAGGTCGATGCTGAAACGCTTCGCCAGATTTGTGACAAACTCTCCTCCTCTTACGCCTGCGCCGGTATATGGTACGTGAGGATCATAGGCACTGATGTAAAGCATCCTTTTTTTCATACATCTACTCCTTGCTTGCGGCTGCGAATGACTTTTGCCGGTATGCCGACGGCGATTGCATATTCCGGGATATCATCGTTGACAACGGCACTGGTACCAATGATTGCGTCTCTGCCTATGATGACACCATCCATCACCTGCACATTGGATCCGAGCCAGATATTTTCTCTCAGTATAATTCCTTTTGATTCGCGACGCTGTTCCAGAGGCGACACATCGATGCGCTCGAATGTATGCGTTCCGCCGATGAAATAGCAATAGGCGGCGATGAGCGCATTCATACCCAGCTCTACATGACTCGCTGAAAAAATCTGACAATTGAATCCCAAATTCACATTGTCCTTGAGTACGATATTTCCATTCTTGCAATTGAGTATATTATTCCGACCGATGAATACATTGTCTCCGATCTCTATACCGTTATTGTCCTGGCCTTTCGCATCGAGCACAACATTGTCATCAATCACAACATTGTCCCCGATTCTAATTTTATGCGGATGTCTCAACACAACGTTTTGGCCGAAGGTCACATTTTTCCCAACAGCCCCTAATAACTTCGGAAAAAATATTTTTCGAAGTACAAGTCCAAGAGCGCCGGGCACAGCTGCCGTGAAAAGCATGACCAGTTCATACTTGATCAATGTCCACAGACTTTTTTCCCCTATGACCAGCTGTTGGTATTTTTCCAGAGAGGATGTCTTCTCGCTGAATATTTCTTTTTGTATCTCTACTGTCTCCTGAGTCATCAAGTCCTCACTATAGCAGGTTTTGCTCTTTGTACCAAGCTGCCGTCATTTTCAACGCTGTTTTCAGTTCGGTCGAGGGATTGTATCCAAGTATCTCCTTCGCCTTGCTGATATCGAACGCCCTGTCCTTGGTAAAGAAATCCATTCTCCTTCTGTAAATCGGCGGCTGGATTTTCAATGGGTAGCAGAGCGCCTCGCATAGAACAGCTGCACTCCACACAGGCCAGACAGGGATCTTTCTCTTCGGCTCCGGCACGTCCAGTACTTCTGAAAGCAGTTTCACAAATTCATTCAGTGTGACATACTCTTTACCGCCCAGTGTAAATATTTCTCCAACGGCCTCTTTTTTCTCTCCGCAGAGGATAATGCCTTCCACCAGATCTTTCACGTATGTGAGATGGTACAACACCTCACCATTTCCAATCATGCGGAATTTTCCACTGTTCACCCACTTGAATATTTTCAGGAATCGTGTGTCTCCGGGACCCAAAATTCCCACCGGCCGAAAAACAACACCCTCGATGTTATTTTCCTTGAAAAATTCCAGCGCCAGCTTCTCCCCCTCAACCTTGGATTTTTGATAGACATCGCCGGGATTGTAAGGCGCGTTCTCTTTGGCCGGCGGGTCCTTGATCTCTCCCTGAACCCCAACAGTGCTGCAATGCACGAAACGTTTTACACCAGCCTCCTGCGCGGATTCTAGCAGATTTTTCGTGCCACCGACATTCACATCATAGAAATAGTGATTCGGCACATTCTGCTCTCTGTAGATAGCGGCTATATGATACACGACATCAATATCCTTGACCGCATCAGTTAAGGTCTCTTTCTTTGTAAGATCTCCGGTTACGACTTCAATGTCAAGCTTGTTCAATTTAGAGATATCCTGATCAGGCAGAGACAGCGCGCGCACCTTATAGCCACGGTTCGCCAACTCTTCAGCAAGATAACCACCCGTAAATCCAGTCGCACCGGTAACAAGTACTTTACTATTCATAAAAAATATTACCTCTCATTGCGTTTATTTCATTTTTACTTCTGGAGTGGAATGTATTTATCTTTCACTTCCTCTATTTCATCCTTCATTTTACGATCATCCCATTTCAACTCATCCGCCATGATCTTTGCGACTGAGTCCAAAGCCTCGTCTCCGGGATTGCCCGCTGAACCGAGATCTGTTCTTCTGAAGACAACGTCGGATAGCTTGAGAGCCATCTCCTTTCGAACGCCATGCACAATCTCAGCCTTCAAGACTTCGTCTGTTCCGGGAAGTATTTTCAAAAGATCCGGTGAATTCGCACCGTAATCGAGGATTTCCTGAAGCGCTGAACCGTAATTATAGCTTAGATGTCTCATGACAGACTCATTCAGATCAAAGGGGCGTTCCTGAATATTTTCGCTGAGGAAATCCATGAATTTATCGATGTTCCCGCCATAAATCCGTGTGGATGACGTTTCGCACTGTTTACTGTCGATTCCCATTCGCTCGAGAGCCAGATCGATCGTTTTTTTCGCCACATCACGAGCTGTGGTATATTTAACACCAAGCACTGTGAGGAGTCCCTGCATCCCATCCAGGGTAGAATGGTCGTAGATTTTATAATGCTTTACAAGCTGCACTTCTCCGGTGTTGGGATTCGTACCCGTCATCGGTAGAAACCCACCATAAAAATATGTAACTTCGTCACGCCTGATGTTGGCGGCCGGATGGGCCTTGTTCACTGCCGATATGAAATCCTGGATTTCGCTCTCAGTGACTTTATAATTATCCTGCGTGCCATCATAAGGCAGATGGTTGGTACCGATGATCGTTCTGCCTCTCCATGGAGTGAAAAATAAAATTCGAAATGCATTGTACTCCCTGCCATCTTCGAATGTGTGGTGATATGGTCCGGATAAACCACCGGCATATTCACCCATGATATTCCGGTTCACAACGATATTCATGGCGGAAGAAAGATTGAATTTTTTTCCATTTACTTTGCCATTGACACCCGATAGCAGATCATCGACCCAGGGACCGGCAGTATTCACAACCATTTTCGCACGTATATCAAACTGATTACCGGTGAGGACATCCACAGCCTTCACACCGTGTACACGGTCCTTATCCTTCAACAGCCCCGTCGCAGAGACATAATTTGCAGCTTCTGCGCCCTTTTCAGCGGACGATAAAATAAATGACAAAAGCAGCCGTTCGGTGTTGTAGCATTGACAATCATACCACATGGCACCGCCGTTTAAATTGTACTTGTCGTATCCTGGTATGCTCTCGCGTAATTCCTTTGCAGACATCGTTCTACTTGAAGGCATATACTTATGAGGATCGGGCAACTTATTCCTGTCCAAGCTGATCACATCGTTCGCCAGCAATGCCGCGGACATCGCGGGACGACTCTTCAATTTATAGCTATACGTAGGCATGATCACCGGCATTGGATATACCAGATGAGGAGCGATATGCATTAAAATTCTTCTCTCTGAAATTGACTCCCGCATTCGCTTGAAATCAAGATTCTGAAGATACCGCAAACCACCATGTATGATCTTCAGGCTATTCGCCGAGGTGGCACTGCCAAAATCATTCTTATCGATCAGGGCGACTTTCAGTCCCCGGAGCGAGGCATCCCAGGCCGCCGCGGCACCATATATTCCTGCTCCAACGACGACGATATCAAAGACTTCATCTGCTAGCTTTTGCAAATCTCTTTTCATACTGATATATCCTTATGCTGCGTAATTACAATGTATCTCATTTCATATAGACATCGTACCACTTGCCAAAGACCATAAGCGCCCACAACCGATGGCTATGGTTTTCGTTTCCGTCTAAATGTTCCTTTTTCAATTGTTCCACATAAGCCGGATTGAAGAAGCCCTCTCGCTTCAACTTATCCGGCGCGAGAATATCATTCAACATCGGCTTGAGCTCTTGCTTGAGCCAATTTTTTATCGGTATGCTGAATCCTTCCTTACCCCTGTATAATATCTCCTTTGGTAAATATTCCTCCATTGATTTTTTCAGGATATATTTTGTCGTATTGCCCTTTAGTTTGAGATGGCTCGGAATGTTCGCGCTCAATTCGACAAATCGATGATCGAGGAAAGGCACCCTGGCCTCCAGCGATGTGGCCATGCTCATTCTATCGACTTTCACGAGAATATCATCTACCAGATATGTACTGATATCCACATATAGCTGCTGGCTCGTTTCATCATTTTTTAAATATGAGATATTATTGAAATGATTTCTTATGAATTTATAGGGATCTTTCTCCAGAATACCGCTTTTCATATTCTCATCATACAGATTTTCTTTTTCCAGATCCTGAAGAAAAATCATCCATCTCGTGTGCCGAAGATCCTCAGGCAATTTCGTCCCTTCTACAAATCGCTTCAGCCTGTTTATCATTCCCTTCTTTTTGGAAGATGGCGGCAATATCTCGGAAAATCGTCTGATCGCGCCATTTCTTAAAAAAGCCGGGATTCTTGAATAGTGCTTGTAAAGTCTGTCCGCTATGTATGTGTCATATCCTGCGAACAGTTCATCTCCCCCGTCTCCGGATAGTACAACGGTCACATAATCCCTGGCCATTTTCGAAACCAGGTACGTCGGAAAGATCGAAAAGTCGCCGAAAGGTTCATCCAGAATTCCGATGAGTTTTTCTGTCAGATCGACTGCATCCGGGTTGATGATAAATTCATGATGCTCGGTATTGAACTTCCTGGCAATGAGCCGGGCATATGCCAGCTCATTGTAGCTCGAATCTTCAAATCCGATCGAAAATGTTTTGACCGGCCGATCCATTGAATGTGACATCAATGCGACAATGGTGCTCGAATCGATTCCTCCGCTCAGGAATGCACCCAGTGGAACGTCACTCATCAGTCGTATTTTAACGGCATCATGAAGCAGGCTCTTTATATCTCCCTGAATCCTGCTCTCCATGTAACCATTGTTTGTATAATTCAAATTCCAGTAGCTCTTCAACTTGATTTCTTTATTGAACAGCGTCAACGTATACGCCGGGGGAAGTTTCTTTATGTCCTGAAAAATGCTTCTCGGCGCCGGAATATACTCGAACGTCAAAAAGTTGTCCAATGATTGAAGATCGATTCGTCTCGGGATATCACCCGTTTTTAGCAGCGTTTTGAGCTCAGAGCCGAATACCAGACGATTTCTGTCGAAATAGTAATAGAGCGGCTTGATGCCGATCCGGTCCCTTGCCAGGAAGAAGATATTCTTCCTCTTATCCCAGATCGCAAAAGCAAACATGCCATTCAACTTCCTGGGACAATCTTCACCATACTCCTCGTACGCGTGGACGATCGTCTCGGTGTCCGTCTGCGTCCTGAAGATGTGCCCCTTGCTCACCAGCTGCTGCCGAAGCTCCTTATAATTATAAATCTCCCCATTGAAGACAATCCATACCGTACCGTCCTCATTCGAAATCGGTTGTTTGCCAGTATGCAGATCGATAATGCTAAGCCGGCGCATTCCCATGCCGACGTTGTTGTCGAAGTAGGTCCCCTGATCATCCGGCCCCCTGTGCACGATGGAATCGCACATCGATTGAATGATATCACGACTCACTGGTTGAGCCGAATCGGTATTTACGTATCCGCAAATTCCGCACATATCATTTTACCTCTCTGGGTGTTTTTTCAAGATAATCATAAATACTTCTTGTCTTCTCCACATATACCTCATAGCTATACTTCTCATCCGCCAGACGCCTTGCATTCCCTGCAATCTTTTTCCTCTGCGAGTCATCTTTGAGGATATTCATGAGTCCATTGGCGAATGATGCAGAATCTATGTCCGTCAGTACAGCGACGTCATCACTCAGCACTTGTGTATGTGTGATGTGTCTGGTCGCGACAATGGGTTTGCCTGATCTCAGATATTCATAAATCTTAAGAGGCGTATTGTTGCCTTCGATACGCGGTGTTACAAGGATGTCCGCGGCTTCGAGATAGCCCGGCACCTCATCAGGCTTGACCTGTCCGGCGAAATAAAAATACTCATCGAGCTGTTTCGATTTGATCATATCGCGATAATGCGCTATCTGATTGTCATGTCCGCCGACCAAAACAAACTTGACTCCGCTAAATTTCGGGATCACTTTCTCGCTGGCATTGATAAGCAGATCTATGCCCTGGTAAGGCTCGAATGTGCCTGAATAGAGAATGATCGTCTTTCCATTCAATGCGTTCGCCTGGCGAATATCAACGTTGTTCTGTGCCATCTCACCGAAAACAGTGCTGTTATCCGCAACATTCTCGATGAGCCACTGCTTCTTTTCCGGATAATTTTCTTTGACATAGTTGAACAATTCCGGACAGATCGTGATCACGGCATTTGCGTTATTGATCGTCCAGTCCTCCAGCCCTTCAAACATGCCGATCAATGGCCTGAATTTTGAGAATTTGAAATTTGTCAGCTGCTGCGGCAGGCTGGAATGCATATCATACAGATGCTTCAGCCTGAACAATTTTGCCAAACCTGTCCCAAAGAAGCCAGCCTCTTCGTGTGTATGAAGCACATCGTATCGATGACGTACAAGCATGGACAAGGCCTTGAAAAAAAGAAAAAAGTCGAGCAGCAATTTGGTCTTCGATGGACCGATCTTTATCTTTTTCACAAACGGGATACGCATCATCCTGTGGTAATTCACATTTTCGAACGGGATCGTCTGTCCAATGTGATAAGTCACCAGATCAATGTTATGTCCCAATTTGGAAAGCGTATTTAACCTGTGCAGTACGCTTATCGGCGTTCCTCTCGGCTGAAAAAACGGCTGCGGTGCTATCATTAGTATCTTCATTGTATCTTCCTATGAGAGTCCGGTTCTTTATTCACCTGTATCACACCACTCTTCCAACACTCACGTAATCGAATCCAAGTTCTTTCATTTTCTTCGGTTCGTATATATTTCTCAAATCTATGACAACAGGCTTCTTGAGCAGGCTTTTCAGCTTGTGCAAATCCAGACTTCTGAATTGATTCCACTCTGTCAGGAAAACGAGCGCATCAGCGTCAACAGCTGTTTCATATGTGTCTTTGCAATATGTTATTTTGGGGAGGACTTTCCTCGCCTCTTCCATCGCCACTGGATCAAAACTCTTGACAGAAGCGCCCTCTTTCATCAATCCATTGATAATTGTGATCGACGCCGCCTCGCGCATATCATCCGTATTGGGCTTAAATGACAGGCCGAGTATGCCAATTGTTTTTCCCTTGAGATCACCCACAGCATTCTTAATTTTGTCGATCATCAGCTTCTTCTGGTCTTCATTGACTTTGACTGCCGCCTTGACCAGGTTGAAGCTGTAATCTTTCTCCTCCGCGGTCTGTACGATGGCTCTGGTATCCTTGGGAAAGCAGGAGCCTCCGAAACCGGGTCCGGGATGAAGAAATTTCTTTCCAATGCGGTTATCCAGTCCCATTCCCTTGGCCACATCGTGAACATCCGCTCCAACGCGTTCACAGATCCGTGCCATCTCATTGATATAGGAGATCTTGACTGCCAGGAAAGCATTTGAGGCATATTTGGTCAATTCGGCCGACTCAAGATTGGTAACCACTATTGGCGTCTCTATCAGATAAAGCGGACTGTAGAGATCATTCATGATTGCGGTGGCTTGTTCATCCTCAGATCCGATGACGACACGATCCGGACGCATAAAATCTTCGATGGCCGACCCCTCTCTTAAAAACTCCGGATTTGAGACTACGCTGAAGCTGACATCGCCCTTGAGATGCTTCTGAATGACATCATGTATCCACTTGCCGGAACCCACTGGCACCGTACTCTTATTCACGATCACTTTATACCCGTTTAGATATTTCGCGATATCCTTGGCGACACCTTCCACATGCTTCAGGTCCGCGGAACCGTCCTCCTTGGGTGGAGTGCCTACAGCGATGAAAATGATCAGGGACTTTTCAACAGCCTCTTTCAGGTCAGTGGAAAAATGAAGACGCTCCTCTTTCATATTCTTATGTACCAATATATCCAAACCTGGCTCATAGATCGGCAGCTTTCCCTTTTGCAGATTTTTAATTTTTTCCTCGTCCACATCAATGCAATGAACGATGTTTCCAAACTCCGCGAAACAGGTTCCAGTGACCAATCCAACATAACCTGAACCGACTATAGTAATTTGCATGTAGCATCCTCCTATAAAAAATGTACCCTGGTATTAATATGCAGGAAATCGAGTGAAGTCGTTTGTAGCCTTCAGAAGCGCGTTATCCAGTCCCCCGCAGTCTCCTCACCACAAAACTTCGTTATCAAAAATCACTGTGCTCCGTAGCCAAATAGAACGACAAAAAACGTCTTAAAAAGAATCTTGGTGTCCAGCCACAAAGACCAGCTATCTATGTACTCTAAATCCATCTCCATCCAGCGATCAAATTTAACCTTATTCCTTCCACTCACCTGCCATATGCATGTCAATCCCGGCTTCAAACTCAGACGTCTTCTCTGCCAGTGTTCATACATATCGACCTCAACAGGAAGTGGTGGGCGTGGACCAACGATACTGAGATCTCCCTTCAGCACGTTGATCAGCTGCGGTAGTTCATCGATACTGAATTTCCTGATGAATTTACCAACTTTCGTAATTCTGGGATCCTGTTTGATTTTAAATACAGGCCCATCCATCTCATTCATTTTTTCCAGGTGCTTCTTTTTCATTTCGGCACCGGGGATCATCGAGCGAAATTTATAGAGCGTAAATTTCCTCCCGTTTATTCCGGAGCGCACCTGTTTGTAGAAGACCGGCCCCTTTGATTCCAGCTTGATCGCAATGGCGGTAATCAGGAGTATCGGTGCACCCAGAATCAGGAATATCGATGATAACACGATATCGAAAAACCGCTTCAGAAGCAATTCGTATTCCCTGGCGTGGAACGTCTCAAATTCCAGCAAAGGAAATCCGTTGAAATTTGTCTGCCGGATATGCGCAATCCTGAGATCGTACAGATCCATAGATATTGAGGTGGCAATGCCCTCTCTCTCGCATGCCAGAATCACTTCATCCAGTCTATTGAGCCATAGTCTCGGCACAACAAATATAACCCTGTCAATCACCTTTCTATGAATAATAAAAGGGATGTCCTGTATCCTGCCAAGCACACGATACCCCTCTATCTCTTTACCGAACATGCCGTGTTCATCATCGATGAGTCCGACAATTTTAAGTCCCCAGTTCGAGTGCTCTTTCACCACCTTGATGAATTCCTGGGCTCTTCGTCCAGTTCCGACAATGAGCAGATTTATTTGATTAAATCCCTGTTCATGTACCTTGTTAAGCAGGTAATACACGAATTTCTTCTCAATGATCAACAAAAAGATTGTCGTCATCGTAAAGATACCGACAAACAATCGACTGGTCATCTTCATTTTGAAGATAAATATGACGCTGCTCAAAACGAGGAAAGAGAGTATACCCACTTTGATGACGATACGGATGATCTTTCTGAACGGCTTTGTTCTGAAATCCTTATAAAATGCCGATATTGTCAGTAAAAATATCCAGGTGGGCACGGAAGAGAGCGTCAGCGCCAGATTCATTCGTGCAAAGTAGAACAAGCCCCTGATACTCGGTTCGATCGCATATGCCATCTGTCCAAAATCATAGACAGATCGAATAAAATCATCAATGAAATACGCTATCCCAAATGACAAGATAATGACGAGAGCGTCTATTATCTTCATGAGATTGATAATTAAAACTTCTTTTTCTTTAAACATTGACGGTCCTTCGATGTCGTCCGTTACCGGTTCATTTCCCTGTACCAACTAACAAAACGTCTGATGCCCTCGTGAATGTCGAACGACGGGTCGTAATCCAACTTTATTTTCGCCTTGCTGATATCCGCATAGGTGATGGCAACATCACCCGGCTGAGGTGGATAAAACTCTATTTTTGCCTTCTTGTCCAATGTAGTCTCGATAACTGAAATCAGATCCATGAGCTGAATGACTTTGGACTCACCCAGATTGTATATCTCATAACCCTCACATCGTCTCATAGATTCGTTGATCCCATCGATGATGTCATCAATATAGGTAAAATCTCTCTGCGCCGATCCATCACCAAATATTCTGATAGGCTCATCACGGTCGATCCACCGTGTGAACTTGTGAATTGCCATATCCGGTCTTTGTCTCGGTCCGTACACGGTAAAAAACCGGAGACACGAGATAGAGATATCATACAGCGCATGATAAGTGTAGGCAATCAGCTCGCATGCTTTTTTGGTGGCAGCATAAGGTGAAATCGGATTATCCACGAAATCGGTCTCGCTGAACGGCACCTTTTCATTATTCCCATAGACTGAAGATGAGGATGCAATGACGAGCTTATCGACCGCATGGTTTTTCGCCTGTTCCAGCAGATTGATCGTACCTCGAACATTCACCTCCTGGTACAACTTCGGTTGCTCCACCGATGGTCTGACACCGGCTCGCGCGGCAAGATGCACAACCATATCAAGATTGTTTTCTGAAAAGATCGAGTCCAATAGAGGTTCATCGAGGATATCACCCTGTACAAGCGTGTAGTTCGGATGATCTTTCACCTTCTCGATATTTCTGTGTTTTATATTGGGATCGTAATAGTCGTTGAAATTATCAAGACACCACACCTTATGATCCTCCGGTAGTAATGACTCGATAAGATGAGATCCAATAAACCCCGCACCACCAGTAACCAGTATATTCATTTTGCCCTTTTAAAAATATTAATAGTGATAATAACTGTATCCATCATGCCCGAACTCACTTGTCGTGCCATTCAGTATCACGCCGATCACCTTCGCCGGGACATTTTTGAACAGCTCCAGTTGCTGCCGGGCAGTATTCCGGTTCGTCACTCCTGATCGAACGACATCCACAACAGCGTCCACCTGCGTTCCAATTACAATGGCGTCCGTAGCCGCAGTCAATGGCGGACTGTCAAAAATGATATAATCGAACTTTCTTTTAGCCTCATCAAGAAACCGTTTCATCTGTGGTGAACCGAGAAGCTCAGATGGATTTGGCAACAGTGAGCCGCAGCTGATAATAAACAGATTCGGGATCAATGTCTCATTGATTATATGCGCAAATGTGGACATACCCGTGAGATAGTTTGTAAATCCCGGCTCCTTGGGAACACCAAATGTGTTATGCAGCACACCACGCCTCAGGTCGGCATCAATTAAAATCGTGTTACTTTTGTGCTGGGCCATGGAAATCGCAATATTCGCTGCTGTGAACGACTTGCCATCGCCCGGCGACGTGCTGGTGATAACGAATGACTGAATTCTTCCAGAAGATTTTGAAAAGACCAGGTTTGTTCGTAAGGACCTGTACGCTTCTCCAATTGGCGTCGGAGAAGAGTCATACGTCACCAGCTGTTGATCAATCTGTTTCAGCTTCTCCGAATCCTGGTAATCTCCGATATCCTGAAAATCGATATTGGGAATGGTGCCCAGCACCTGCAATTTGAGATATCTCTTCACATCATCGACGGTCTTGATACTCTTGTCCAGAAATTCCAGCCCAAAGGCGACTCCCAAACCCAATGCAAAAGCGAAGAATGCACCCATGACAGCCTTCTTCTTCTTATCTCTGTTAACAGGATAATCAGGGACAATCGCCGGATCGAGTATATCCACGGATTCTGTTTCAACGGCCTCCTGAATGGCTGCTGTCTGTGATTTGGTCTTCAATTCTCTGTAGATATCCTCTCGCGAACGCCTCTCTCTTTCGAGGGCCATGAGTTGAGCCTGATCTTCCGGCAACTTCTGCTTGAGATTGTATCGGATACTCGAAATTCTGGACTGCGTACTTTGAACTCGACTGCGCAGTTCTCCCCGATGGCTTTTCGCTTCTTGCTCGATCTGGTTCTGAAGATCGGCAATGGCACCTCTCAACTCGACTGCCCGGGGATGTTTTTCAGTAATGATGGAACCATATTCTGCTTCAAGATCGATCAACTGATTTTTCAGTGCGTTCATTTTATAATTTGTCGTAAATGTCGGCAGCTCAGCCAGCTGTCGATACACATATTTCACCTGTTCCTTGTCGAGGGAAGAGCCCAATTTACCCATCACCTCGTCCAGGTCTCCCAGTTGAGAATTCAGCGAGACAAGCTCCGATTCCGCCTCACTCAATTCACGACTGCGATTCTCCGTCTCAGCATCAAGACTGACGACGTGCCTGCTCTTGAAATCCTTGAGTTGCTGTTCTATTTCGTCCAGCTCAGATTCGGCGATGCTCAGCTGATCGATGATTATTTTTTTCCTCTCCTCAATACTGGCCCGTTTCAGGGATTTGCTTTCATCGACATATATCTGAGCCAGCTGATTCACCATCTGAGCGACAAGAACAGGGTCCCTGTCCGACATGCTAAGCCGCAATATGTTAGGCCCGCGAAAACCCACATTGGTCCGCTGACGAAAAGCCTGAACCGCATATTTGAATATCGCGATGTTGAAATGAACCTCTTCTTCTTTATTCGAAAAATTCCGGTTTATCTGGAAATTAAAACCAGCGTCTGTAGTTTGAAGACTGCCTTTCGCATCCGAAACTATGCCGCTTGCAATCAGTTTTTCACCACCATCATATTTCCAGTGAATGGTAAAAGTCCCGCCGTCTTTCTGGCGAAGCACATAATCTCCTGTCCGCGGACTTTTCGAAGTCGTGAATTTGGAAAACAGCTGGTGACGGTCCAATCCCTCTTCCTTGACATCTATTCTGAGAGTCAACCCGAGTTTTGCCACGACATTTTCGGCAAATGTGCGGCTCCGCAACTTAATGATCCGGCTCTCGCTGATGACATTCGCCTGCTCGTTTTCAAGGCTTCTGAATTCAATATCACAAAACGCCTCGTAAGTCGGCGGCAACTTTTTAAGATAAAGTACCCAGGGTATGGTGATGATGAGGAATAATCCGGTAATGATCCATTTTCTCTTTAGAAGAATATGAATATATTTACCAACATCAAAACCCTCTTCTTCCTCCTGAATATTTTCCTCATAAAACATATCTTCCATTACTGATAACTCCTCGTAAAATCAGTTCGAATATCTTTCAATCTGCAAATACAGGACAACGAGCGTGACTCCGAATTTAGCCCAATCCAGAACTTCTCGTATCCCGAATTCTTTTTTCTCATCCGCAAGCACCTGATCTCCGGACCGGACGCCAATCTCTTCCAGAGTATGCCCCATTTCAAAACTGGACAACAGGTCCTTGACAACCACCTTGCCCCCGCGCTCGACCTTAAGTGATTTCAGATTACAATCGGATGAGGGACCACCGGCAAGATCGATCAACTCCCATAATGATTCCTCCGGATCGATACGGTACGAACCAGGCTTGTTGAATGCACCCATCAGTGTCACCCGGATGAGCGGCAAGACGGTAATGAACGGTTCTTTGAAATATGGGCTATACTGTTCAGTGAGAAGCTCTATGAGACTCTCCTGATCATGGCCAACCACCTTGATCTCGCCAACCAGAGGCAGCAAAATGTTACCATCACGTCCGATCGTGTAATCATCATCAATGTTGAAAGATTTTAAATCCTTGCTTGCCTGCGAATCCATGATCTCCAGAATACTAATCCTGACCGCATCCCCCGGCTGAAACTTGCTGTAGCGGAAACTCGACTTTCTCTGCATTGCCTGACCAGTTAGTGCAAATGTCAGTGAAAGCAAAACCAGCAAGCTTACAATTGAGATCCTGTTTGTTATGATCATTTTTCTATCCACCAGTTATATGTTTAAAAAAACCCCTAATCTAAAAGATACGTCATGTGACAGGGGCTACAGACAGTTGTGAAATTGAGCGTGTATTTGCAATTCTATCTGGAACGGTAAAAGCGATACCTTTTTTCTTTAGTTTCCAGATTGTACTTTTTTAAAATACTTCTTAGCTTAAAGATGTTCACCCGATGATATCCGAATCGCTGTGTATTCAGCTCCTTTTTTATATCGAGGAGCCCCAGACTTGGATTATCTATAATAATTGCCTTTATCTTCTCGGCCAATGGAAGCTGTGCTTCATTCGCTCTTGGCTTTACTGTTGTAGTCCATCTCTTCTTTAATTTGACATCTGTCTTTCTCTCAGTCGCTCGTTCCTTTGTCTTTTGCGAGGGAGAGGAGATTGTCACCTCATCCTTTTCAATGGGCACCGGCTTACGCGAAACACTCTTGGTTATATCCAACCCCATACTAATATCGAAATCATTGATCGCTTCTTCGATTGCTTCGTATGAATCAAGAATCTTGTTGAACTCGAGCATTGCGAAAACTTCATAGACATCCGGTGTCATCTGAACGATTTTCAGGTCTCCGCCGCGCTCCCTGATGTTTCTGATCTCTCCGATGAAGACACCCCAGCCAGCACTACTGATATAATTGACCCCCCCCATATCGATAATGAATTGGGATGTGCTGTTATTCATTAAGCCTGAAAGCTCTGCAAAAAGGTCACTGGATGTCGTCGTATCGATATACCCCTTTATCTTGACGAGAGCAATGTCCGCACGAGTCCCGATTTTATTGACGGTTACATCTATTCCCTGCATGCGATCCTTTCTAATGCCCACAATGTTTTAAGTGCCAACAAAAGGCAAACTTTCTTGCGAACTCATTTAAGCAAAATCAATGCCACCTGCTCGTCTACTGTGTAACATCATTATTAATTTAGTCTTTAATATCAATACCCCATATCGAGCACAACGATCTCCTTAAGACATCGATGCAAAAAATCACCTCAATACTTTATTCTACAAAGCTTTACAATCCCATCGTACTATCTCGACACATTCTCGATCAGCTCATAGGCAACAGCATCTATAACGCACTTAATTATCTATAAATAATAACATTAATACCCTGTTATCATGGTACCCCAAAATCAAAGCCTGTCAATTGATTCAATAATAAAAATCCTTAACATTTCATGTACTGAGTCGAAACATTGTCACATCATGAAACAGACAACAACTGATTTTTATTAAACTTAGTTTCATATATTTTAACATATTCTCGAGCTGAACGATCCCATGAAAAATCTTCTTCCATGCCATTCCCCATCAATTTTTTCCACTCCGTCTTATTGCTGTATAATTGCAGCGCTCTTTTGATCGCTTGAAAAAGAGAATCCGAATCATACTTTTCAAAAACAAATCCGTTGCCTTCTTTCGAAAGCCGATTATATTCTGTGATGGTATCGGCCAGGCCGCCTGTCTTTCTGACAATCGGGACAGTACCGTACCTCAGGCTGTACATCTGATTCAAACCGCAGGGTTCATATTTAGACGGCATCAGAAAAATATCGCTACCTGCCTCGATCCGATGCGCAAGGGTATTGTCAAATTTCAGATGCACAACAAGTTTTTTCGGATATTGGGCCATTAACTCGGTAAAGAGTTTATGGTACTTTTGCTCACCTGTGCCGAGAATAATTATCTGCAGGTTCAATTTCATGAGCTTGTGGATAATATCACCGATAAGATCAAATCCTTTCTGATCAACAAGCCTTGAAATGATACCGATGAGCGGTGTACGCTCATCATAAATTAAGCCGCTATCTTCCAGAAGGTTTCTTTTATTCTTTCTTTTTCCCTCCAGCTTATCCTTTGAAAAAGTATGCGGGATATGCGAGTCCGTCTCAGGACTCCAGGTTTCATAATCTACGCCGTTCAAAATTCCATAAATATCTCTGGTGCGATCACGCAGCACTCCCTCCAGCCCACATCCATACTCTTCACTCTGCTGAATCTCATGGGAGTAGGTTGGACTCACTGCATTGATCACATCAGCGTAGACGATTCCTGCTTTCAACAGGTTCACCTTTCCCCAGTACTCGATACCACTATATGGATACGATAGATACTCGGGGAAGTCCCATAGTTCCAGAAAGGAGCTCTCAAATATTCCCTGATAGGCAATATTGTGAATTGTGAGCAATGAATTAATTCCCAGCCTGATGTAGTGGGTTTTCAATAACAGAGGTATCAGGCTGCTCTGCCAATCATTACAATGGATCACATCGGGCACCCAGTTCAGCGTTTCCATCGATTTCAGTACCGCAAGATTGAAAAAGAGGAAGCGTTGATCATTATCATCCCAATCACCGTTACTCACCGGATTTTTATACAACTCAGGTCTGTCATAATAGTGATCATTTTCCACGAAATAGGTTTTCACATCAGATCCCGGCAGCATCGTGGCACTCAACCCGGCATGCTCTGTCTTTCCCCCAATCTGTATTGGAGCTAAGGCCGAGTTTCTGACCTTGCGAATCCGGAAGCGTTGTCGGTCGATAGTACCATATCCGGGAAGGATGATCCGAATATCATGTCCCAGCTTCTTGATGTACGGAGGAAGCGCACCGCCGACATCTGCCAATCCACCCGTTTTTGCAAAGGGATAAACCTCCGGGGAGACAAATAGAATTTTCAATTTACTCTCACCTGAATAATTGGTTCAATATACAAATGGCTCTTTATCATATAGATTCAAAAATATTAATTGATACGCAACCTGGATTTTTAATCGGGTATAGCAGGGGAGTCAATCGATACATTCCGCAAACATTCCGCTGCTAACTCTGGTGGTGTTGCATTTATATAAAACCCGGAGCCCCATTCGAATCCGGCGACCTTGGTCAGTTTTGGAATTATCTCAAAATGCCAGTGATATTCTGGAAAGTCAGTGCCAAGCTGCGGAGAAGTATGAATGATAAAATTATACGGGGGAGAATCCAGAGTCTTATTCAATCGCAACAATGTCTCTTTCATGGCACCTGCCAGTCCATACAGATCATCCTCCTGAATATCTTCAAACTTTGATTGATGATCGCATGGAAGCAGCCAGGTTTCGAATGGAAAACGCGCGGCAAATGGTTCGATCGTAATTAAGTTACCAAAATCCGAAACAACTCGCACCCCTGAAGCTCTCTCCTGCCGTATGATATCACAGAAAATACAACGTTCTTTATAATCATAATACTGTTTGGCTCCGCTCAGTTCTTCCTGAACACGCTTGGGAACGATTGGCGTCGCTATGATCTGCAAATGAGAATGTTCCAGTGAAGCCCCAGCCGCCTTACCATGATTCTTGAAGGCCAATATATAATGAAAGCGTTCATCTTTGCTTAAATCAGATATTCGTTCCTTGAGACACCAAAACACATCTCTGATATGTTCTACAGGTAGCGTTGCGAGATCAGTGGAATGCTCAGGGTTCTCTATTAAAACCTCATGAGCACCAATTCCCCGCATCAAGTCGTAGATACCCTCCCCCCGCCGGTTAAGGTGCCCTTCGATCTGTAACGCAGGAAATTTATTGGATACAACACGCACTCTCCAACCGGGTGAGTCCGGCTCGCTGCCACCATCTCGCAACGCAAATACTTCGGGTGGTGTTTTATCTTCATTCCCAGGACAGAATGGACAGAAGCCATCTGACTTTACCTCCTGTTCGGTTTTCCAGTCAGTTGGTCTTTTCGCCCTGTCGGTGGAAATGATGACCCACCTGCCAATGACAGGATCTTTACGAAGCTGAGGAAAACCATCTTCCGAATAATCCATCGAAAACCCTCTATATCACCAGGCTATATACAATAAAAGCTGGAGCGGCGAGCCGGTCCAGCTTTTGATATAGTTCTAACTGTTTTTGACATGTCACTGAGCCAGGTACCTTCTCGCCCTGGCAACGAATTCGCTATCAGGATAATCTGTAATCAATCTCTGGAATTCTTCCCTTGCCTTCGCTGTCTCGCCCAATCTGACATAACAAAGCCCCAATTTCAGCTGCGCCGCGTCGGCCTTATTCGAATTAGTGAATGAAAAGACTTTCGTGAATTCTACGATAGCCTGATTGAAATTCTTCAATCCGTAATACGCTTCCCCGATCCAGTACTGACAGTTATCCGACAAGGAGTTATTGCTGTCTCTGGTAAGCAGTGATTCAAATATGGATATCGCATCCTTGTAATTTCTATTATTGTATTCAGCAAGGGCATACTGATAATCTTCTTCGAAATCGCCGGCAACGTACGCCGCCTTTACCTTTTGTTCAGTCGCTGGCTGTGTTTCCAATTCTCTTATCTTTTGATCCTTTCTCTCAAGCGCTGCTTTTAAAGTGGCAATTTCCTGCTCCATCTTCATGAATGCATTATCATTCTGTTCAGCAGGGACTTCTCCAGTATCTTCTGTCGTGGCTGCATCAGCAACACCAGTCTCAGATTCCGCCTTTTCGGACGCGCTGATTCCAAGCAATCTAAGGACTTCCTGCTCATCACTGAGCGACTCCGAGGACTCTGTTTCTCCCGAAGTCCCGAAATAATCCTCCATCTGCTCTCCTGCCTGGGCCGACTCAGTGTCTGTATCTGTCACCTGTTTATTGGCGGCACATCCAAATGCGACAAACGCGATGATCACAGATATGAATAAACTTCTGGCTACATTTTTCATGAACACGCCTCCCTAATTTTGCTTTTTTGTGTACATATAACCTGCCGCACCCCATCCAATAATGGCAGCAGTGGTGTTGAAAACACGCCACATCAGTGGATTCGATATCACCTGAACATCAACCGGTCTGCTTGGCAATCCGCAATAACCTACACCGCTAATAGCTTCGTCAACTGCAATCACACAATATTCCAGGCCCTGTGCGCGTACCATGTCTCCCGGGATCGTGCCTGTGTAGTCGAGGTCATTGATGCTTTTCAGCTTGGCCATATTCCATTCCTTAAAGCCCTTTGGACGATGCAGCACCGCAGCGACTTTCAACATATAGTTTTCATAAATTTCAGCGGTGACTTTGATATCGCGTCCCTCCTCAACACGTCGCAGCGGGTTATGGATAACCACCGGCGCAGTGTCATCATCTGAGATATCTTGTACTTCAACTTTACCCTGAGCACCGGCCAGGTACGGCACCCCCTCTTTCTTTCCATCATGATCGAAATAGCCATCCATATCTTCGGCCTGCTCAGGAGCAAGATCCAGCTCATCAGGGATTCCGTCTCCGTCTATATCCCCATTCGAACTTGTTCTAAAAAAATAGCTCAATCCCGCATAAAAATCGATGAGCCCGTCATTGAGATCGCCCTCGTAATTCTGATCCAGCATATCGGTGAGTGAATAGCGGTATGTCGCTCCAAGGCTCAGATAAAAATCGTTTGATTTTGTCAGAGCTATTTCCAGGCCCGCTCCAGCCTTGAAGAATGAATCCACGCCTTTCTGAAGTTCACCAATATTCGGAGGAAATCTCACTGTTTCACCATCAAATGTTGCATTCCAGTAGACACCACCGCCCCCCAGTATGGCGTAGGGATTCACCCTGCTGAGTGGTAGAAAGCTCAGCGTTGCATGTACCTCATAAGGAAAAAGATAGGTTTGGAAATCGGGTATATCATTGTCCTTAACAACTGAATACCCTCCTTCCGCTCCCAGGGCGAAAAAATCATTCAGATTATAACGAATATGTCCATATACAAATGGGCTGAAGGCCGGATCTACAAAATCACCTTTCAACTGGTTCAGGCCGCCACGAAGACCTATGCCCATGTCTCCTTTCTCTCCCCCCGCATATACTGATGACCAGGAGAGCAAGACAAAAAGCAACCATACAATGCAAGTACTTTCTTTTCTCAAGGCATCCGTTCCTTTTTAATCATAACTAAAAGTGTTTCAGTGAGTTACTACTAAAAGTTATTAAAGTTCTGTTAAAAAGTCAAGAACTTTTTCATATCAGTCATACTAATTATGGTTTTGAACGCCTCTTTTGATCAGATTATAGGCAATGAGACCGGCCCCTGTGAGGATCATCAGAATACTGATCCCCTGATTTACCGAGATGGACGAGTCTCCAAAAGCGAATAGAACCATGCTATCTTCGTAGTATCTGAGCGTATCAACGATGAAGCGTGAAATTCCGTACAATATCATGAAACTGTAGATTAAAAATCCGTCAAATTTCTTCCAGCGCTCTATGACAAGCAGTGTTACCAGTATAACAAGGCCGTAAAAAGATGAATAGAGCTGAGCGGGATGAATGGCAACTCCCGGAAAATGGTAGCCGGCGGCGCTGTTCGGCGGAAAGATGACACCAAAAGGACCGTCGGTCGGAACGCCGTAACAACAACCATTTAAAAAACAACCTATTCTCGTGATAAATATTCCCAATCCAACCGATGGAGCAACAATGTCTGCAATTTTTAGAACGGGTAACTTCTTTATCCATAGATAAAGCATACCGAAAATAAGGGCTGCCAGAAAACCGCCCAACATCGTCAATCCCGCAATACCGACACTCCCATCTCCCTGGAATGGGTTGATCACATCCAGCCAGTGTCCTCTGAATTCACTGAGATGCGCAATGACATACAGAAATCTCGAGCCCAGGATAGCGCTGATCACGATGATAACAGCGAGATCCATAATATTGTTCTGATCAATGTTCTGTTTCTTGGCACGATGCATGGCCAGAAAAATGCCCAGCAGAAAAGACAGGGCGAGCATAAGTCCGTAACTATGTATTTCCAACGGGCCAATTTTGAAAATGTCAGGGTGCATGGTTCAATTCTCTCCTATTTAGATGTGATACCTCCGCATAGAGGCATTGATGATCAATGCAATTAAAATCATATTTGTCATCAAGGACGAACCACCGTAGCTGATCAATGGAAGTGGTATTCCAGTGACTGGCATGACGCCGACAGTCATCCCTGTATTGATGATGACATGTATTGCAATCACGCTGGCAGCTCCTATCGACATTAATGATGCGAATTTATTCCTGCAGTTGAACGCAACATGAATACCCCGAATGATGATGAAATAAAAAAGCAACAATATCAGGAAAATACCGACAAATCCGAATTCCTCACCAATAACAGAAAAAATGAAGTCTGTATGTTGCGCCGGTAAAAATCGAAGCTGAGTCTGGGTCCCCTCCAAAAATCCTTTCCCAAGTAATCCTCCGGAGCCAATGGCTACTTTCGACTGAATCAACTGATATCCGCTGCCATGAACATCCAGTTCCATACCAAGAAAGGTTAATATTCTATGCTTCTGGTAGGCGTGAAGTGCATTCCATAAGAACGGTGTTGTTACGGCGACAGCAATATTCACGACCATATTGCCAAGCAAAAATTTCAATCCACGTCGAAAAAGCGCAAACACCAGAGCGATGAATATCATTGCCGCGAAAAAACTGTAGTAATGAAAAGACGCGATCATGCTGATACATGGAGCCAAGAGTATCGCCATCAAATGTAACGGCAATCCAGCCCAGAAAATCACCGGTAGTATTAAACTGATAAATACAAGTGCAGTTCCCAGATCTGGTTGTTTCAACAGAAGCAAAACCGGCAGCAGGACAATGAGTCCAGACATGAAAATGTGAGAAGGTCGATTCAAATCTCTATTTTCAGTGGACAAATATTTGGCAAGCGCGAGAACAACACCGATCTTACAGAATTCGGCTGGTTGAAACTGCACTGGACCAATAACCAGCCAGCGCTGCACTCCGGCTCCCGCCCCCGCAAATAGCGTCGATGCGAGAAGGACTAGTGTGAAAAAGTAAATCCAGTATGATACATCAGAGATCAACCGGATGGACAGAAACGTGGTGCAAACAAAGAAGACAACGCCAACTGCAAACCATAAGATCTGCCGCGAGAAATTTGCATGTAATTCCGACAATCCTGAAGCATGCACCGCACTGTATATCGAAACCAATCCAGCAATGACGAGCAGTATCATTGCAATAATTATAATGATATCGACTGCGGATATTTTTGTATTCTCATATATCATAGACTATTGTCGCCTGGATATTTCAAGATGATAATATTCTTCAATCAGCAGTCTGGCTAAGGGCGCTGCAACGGCGCCGCCACCGCCACCGTTCTCTATAAATACTGAGAATGCGATTTCCGGTGATTCATATGGCGCAAAGCCGATGAACCAGGCATGATCATCACCATGCGGATTCTGAGCAGTTCCGGTTTTCCCAGCTATCTGAATATTGGGCAGGCGACAGGCCCTCCCGGTTCCATTCTCCCCATTCACTACTTTGAACATGCCCTGTCGTAATTTATCAAATGTACTTTCCGATATTCCATCTATGCGTGTGGGCTCTACCTGTCCCCAGCTTTGAACACGGCTGACAGGTTCTTCAAGATACCTCATCAAATGAAAATTGAAGTAGATACCTTTGTTGGCAATGATCATGGCCAATGCCGCCATCTGGAGCGGAGTAACGAGAAGATCTCCCTGCCCGACAGCCAGGTTCAACACCAGGCCCTGTGTCCAATTTCCGAATCCATATGTTTTATTCAGGTAATCCCTGTCCGGGACAAATCCTGCGCTCTCCTCCATCAGATCGATCTGAGTAGGGAGCCCAAAACGAAATTTTCGCGCGTATTCAGACAGGATATCGATGCCAAGTTTCAAACCAAGCTGATAAAAATAGACATTACAGGATTGCTCGATAGCCCCCATTAAATCGAGCGTACCATGCCCCTCCTCCTTCCAGCAGTCGAACATTCGGTTACCATATCGATATGCACCATCACATGTGAATGTCATATCATCATACCCTTTCCCCTGCTCCAGGGCTGCCGCAGCCACCGCCAGCTTGAAGGTTGACCCCGGGGGATAGAGACTCTGTACCATTCGATCGAACAAGGGTTTCGTCGTATCTTCGCTCAAAGTCTTCCAAAGATCGTGGGTCAGCGGTTTAGTGAATAGTGACAGATCATAATCCGGCTTGCTTACCATCGCCAATATTTCTCCATTACTGCAATCCACAACAACCGCACCACCCGATATGCCGGAGAACTGTTCTTCAAGGAAAAGTTGCAAACGGCCGTCCAGGGTCAGGTGCAGATTCTGACCCGGCACTGCCGCAATTCGCTCGAGATCCCCTTGTCCCCGATTCACCTCCCTACCGAGAGCATCGACTTCGACAAATCTATGGCCCGGTATTCCCCGAAGCTGTAGATCATACACTTTTTCCAGTCCTGTTTTTCCTACCAGGTCTCCGGGGTGATATATACTTCGATCCATGCTTTTTAAAAGCATATTATCCGCTTCGCCAAGATAACCAAATATATGTGGTGCTTTTACTTCACTGGGATAATATCTTCTGGGCTCGATATCATAGGAAATCCCTGGCAAATCGAGCCGCTGTTCTTCTATTTTCGAAAGCTCTTCGAAGCTGATCTGACGTTTCAATTTCACGCGGGCGAATTGTCCGTACGAATTTTTATCGATCTTCTCCTGTAGCTGACTTTCAGAAAGCCCCAGTATTTTGGACAGTAATGTCCACGAGTAATCCATCTCAACAGGAACGCAGAAGACTGAATAAGATGGTACATTATCAACAATCACCCTCCCGTTTCTATCCAGAATCAGCCCACGCGAAGGTTGTATAACAACATCTCTGATTCTGTTTTTCTCTGACTCCTGAGTATATCTGGATTGCTCGTATATCTGCAAATGGGAAAAGCGTAGAACCAGCCCGAAAAAGATCAGACTGACAATTACATAGAGTATTTTTTTTCTTATATTCAACAGCATTGGGTTTTTCAGAACGCGCCTGTCTCTCCATCATTCATTTGACAAGATCATGGCTATTACATGTATGAAGATTCTTCAGGATCAGGTCTCTTTGTTACTACGTATAAGTTGGCTTTTTCCAGAGACGTCTTGATAAAATCAGGTGAATAAAAATGGCCCAAATGGCTGTGTAAATTGACTTCGGTATAATGAAAACAAAGATCATCCGGAAAAAAACACCTTCAGTACCAACGGCATGAATCAATTGATAAATCAATTCCTGAAGACCGACCGCAAGGAAAACAATAGCACCGATAAAAAGAGTCGAATAGTCTTCACTGACGCTTCTAAAGAAAGAAGTAAGAAAACAAACAATCGACTTACTGAGCGAAGAGACTCCTAAAGTGCTGATCGTGAATATGTCCTGCATTAAACCTGCGACGAACCCCGCTATTGTTGAAGCGCTTCGCGACTCTTTCAAACAGATGAAGACGAGAAATACCAACTTTAGATCCGGAGCGATACCCTGAATGGCGAAAAATGGGATAATCGATGCTTCGACGATCAGGATCATCAGATAGATCAACACATATAATCCGTACTTGATCGTCACTTCAGATCTTCTCTTTTAAGGATCATCACCTCTTTCAGTTGGCCGAAATCAACGACCGGCTCGATTCTAACATCCATGAAAAGCGTTCCCTGTTTATTCAACACTGTTTTCACCGTGCCCAGCATCAAGCCTTCGGGAAACACATAACTGTAACCTGATGTGAATACCGAATCTCCTGGGACTAAATCCGATCGATTCGGCACTTCCGTGAGAAGATAGTTCCCGGCTTGTTGATATTTAAGAATACCATTGACACCGCTTCGCATAATCCTGGCGCTGACACGGAAATTCTTGTCAGCGATAATGTGTCCCATGGATTTTGACTCACTCACCCGATATATTTTTCCAACCAATTTTTCAGGTAAAACGATGGGCATATCCTTTTGTACTCCATCCTTTTCTCCTTTGTCAAGAATGATATAATTCATTGACATTGTGGAATATGCACCGATAACGCTCGATGGTATTAATTCGTAGTCATTTGTTGATCTGTAGCCGAGTAAATTCCTCAGTCGGGCATTCTCCTCCCCGAGCGTTCGCATCCGGCTATTCTCAAGAGAAAGTCGCGTATTTTGGAGCCGGAGTTTACTGTTTTCCTCTCGCAAGGCGATATAGCTGTTGAGCACAGCAAAGCGTTGCTGTACAGCACCTCGAATGCTCAGTGTATTTTGCTTAATGGCTTCAACCTGAGAACTCTTGTTGAAGAGAATGAGCAAAAGCGAAAACAGAACGGTTATCAATAAAACGACATAGTCTTTATGACCGGATGATTGATGAAGGGATGACTGCATTTTACGTGATATATTCTTTTTTGGTCTTTGTAAGAACCTTCTGATATCCTTCGAGGTCATCAAGTATTTTTCCGGTTCCTCGAACGACGCAGGTGAGAGGATCATCACTCATAATAATGGGAAGATTTGTCTCCAATCGCAATCTTTCGTCCAGGTCTCTGAGCAGCGCGCCACCGCCCGTCAGGATGATACCGCGATCCAGAATATCCGCAGCAAGTTCAGGGGGTGTGTTCTCAAGGCATAACTTGACAGCCTGCACAATAGCATTGACGCTTTCCGAGAGTGCCTCATGCACCTCCTCCGCTGTAATGTCAATATTCTTCGGCACCCCGGCCACAAGATCGCGGCCCTTCACAGTCATGGTGGCCTTCTCAACCTTTGGCCCCGCGGATCCGATCTTGCATTTTATCGATTCGGCAGTATTCTCACCGATCAGCAGACTGTATTTGCGCTTGAAATACTGTATAATCGATTCCGTCATTTCGTCACCAGCGATCCTGATGGATGTATCATTCACGATTCCGGAGAGAGCGATCACCGCAATCTCGGTCGTTCCGCCACCAATATCAATCACCATACTTCCCACTGGCTCGTCGATCGGCAATCCGACGCCAATCGCAGCAGCCATTGGTTCTGCGATGAGGAACACCTCTCTGGCACCGACATGTTCAGCAGAATCGCGAACAGCCCGCTTCTCCACATCGGTAATGCCGGATGGGATCGCCACAGCGATGCGCGGTCTGAAAAACTGACTGACTTTCACCCTTCGTAAAAAATGACGCATCATGCGCTCCGCCAGTTCAAAGTCAGCAATCACACCATCCTTAAGCGGTCGAACGGTCAGAATCTCCCCGGGTGTTCTGCCAACCATCTCCTTGGCCTGAATTCCATAGGCGACAATCTGCTGGGTTGATTTTCTGACAGCCACAACCGATGGCTCATTCACAACAATCCCCATGCCTTTCACAAATACCAGCGTATTCGCAGTCCCCAGGTCGATGGCAATGTCTTTGGACACAAACTTATGCAGGAAGGAAAAATTCATTTGAATAACCAATCTACTTTTTTTTATCAGCGAACTGTTCAAGAGGAATATCTATCACAGGATATGACTTGATATTCTTGTCATTGAAATGCCACCATTCGGATTTGATCACGGAAAAACCATGCTTAACCATAGCCCCTTGCAGTAGCCTCCTGTTTTCAATCAATTCTTTGGGAAGAGCCTGATAATTGCTTCCCGCTTTCTCAGAAAAATCATCGAATGCCGTTGGCATGGGGAGCTCATTCCCGAGCGAGTCCACAAGCGTCACATCGACAGCTGCTCCACGATTATGATTTGAGCCATACGCCGGATTGGCCACATAGCTCGAATTCGGCATTTTTTCCCACATCTTTTTTTGAACGGATAAAGGCCGGTAACCATCCCATATCTTGAGCCCCAGTCCCATTTTTTTCAGATCACGGTGAACCTTTACAAGTCTTTCGGCAACGCCCTTTCTCAATAAACATATGTTAGCAGAGTATAGCGTATCGCCCATAAAATTATTTGCCGTTGCATAGCGGATGTCGATCACGATCGTCGAATCCAGCGTGAGTATATTCACCAGGTCATGAGAATCTTGTGCAAATAATGGAGAGAGCAGAGCAATAAATAAAATCGTGAAAATCAGCTTTTTCATCATGGTCATTCCTTAACGGTTGGCTCCAATAATTGGAGATAGTCTCTTGATGTATCCAGTCTCACTCTTACGCCAATGGGCAATGTCAACTTGATCATTCCATGTCCGTACGCAAAGTCGGATACAACAGGGATATTCAGGTCCTTTACATAGTCCCAGATGATTTCTTCCGTAGACAAAGTCGGCTTTGAATTATCCTTTGGGACACAATCGATAAACTGACCAAGGACAATACCACCGATGGCATCGAGAATGCCCGAAATCTTCAGCTGTGCGAAGTAGCGGTCAATTCTGTACGGATCTTCTTCGATGTCTTCCAAAACAAGAATTGCTCCTTTCAAATCCGGCACGTATGGAGAACCAAGCAAGGCACTAAATACTGAAAAACAACCGGGAATGACAACCCCCTCCGCCCCGCCATCCTTGATTACCCTCAATTGGACTTCATCAGGATTCCGCAACTCGCGGCCGGGCTCTGAATTTGTCAGGTTTTCCCAGAGACTGCGTTCGGAAAATTCATTGATACCGCCTCCCATTTCAACAGCCACCATCGGACCGGAAAACGTCACCAGGCCGGACCTGGCATAGATCCCCAGATTCATTGTTGTGATATCACTGTATCCGATGAAGATCTTTGGGTTTTTCCTGATAGTTTTGTAGTCGATATCATCGAGTATACGCGGTGCACCATAACCACCTCTTGAACAGAAAATAGCCCTTATGTCCGGATTTGCAAACATCTCATTGATATCAGATATCCGATCTTCATCAAACCCGGCAAGATATCCTCTCTCGCTCAAAACCGACTTTCCGTGAACCACATCATAGCCCAGCTGCTGGAGATATTCGATGCCTTTATAGTATTTTTCTTCATCAGAGGGTTTGCTGGCGGGCGAGACCACACCGATCTTATCCCCCTTCTTTAGCGCATGCGCTTTGATCTTTTTCATTATAACTATTTTTCCCGAGGTTTCGTTCTATCTTTCGCTTCTATGGTCATGAATGACATTAAATTCTGAACAAAGTAATCTTCGGCTAAAAAAGGATGCCGTCCTGCTGCCATTCTCTCCAGAATGGGTTTCTCAGGCGATACTCTCCATAGCCGGTTTCATCGATAAAAATGAACTGACGATTGAGTTGATAATAGTACCAAATCTCATAGGGCTTATAGTCCCGTTCAAAAGGATGACGTTCAATATCGTTTGGCGGACCCAAAATGATGTATACCATCCCCATATCCGTCTTCCATCCTTCCCGGTACGATCCAAAATTAGCATTGCTGTATTCAATTCGTCTGTAGTACTCTTCCATAAGCTCATTACGCGCCGTACCTGGAGTCGGATCTTTCTTTTTCCAAAACGATTCAAATGCGACGATCTTCTCCGCCTTGCCCGCCTTTTTAATCTTATCGATCTCGTCCTTCGATCCGATATACATCAGCTGCCTGGTCGCCAGATCGAGGTCAACAACTGTAGAAGGAACTCCTGTCCAGCGAACAACGAACTCCTTTTGGGTCTTATCCTTTTTCCCGCCGTGCTTCACCTCAAGTTCGATCGTATATTTACCATGAGACAGCTTCTGTTTGTGCAGCTTGATGTAATCCATCGTGCGATAGTCAGTTCGCTCCCGGCGATGGCGGCCTTCATGTATTGTCTCTTTCCTGGTGTTAATAATCTTATAGGAGACAATGATATCTTCCTCTTTTTGAATATTGCTGTATATTTCAAAATAGCAGTATAGTTCAGTGCCCGCTGCTTTAATGAATTCGGCAACCTGAGGGTGTATGCTTTTCACGCCCAGTGAATCCACCTCCACATTATCAGCCATCGTGATTTCGCTGACCGACAATTTTTCATCCTGAAAATCCTTCAACTTCACGATCCCTTTGCGGGTTGCCGTCTTTTTAGAATCCAGATCCATAAAACCGATGGAGATTCTGTACTCCTTTGGCTTCAGATGAAAACTGTTGTGAGAGAAACTGAATTTCTTCCGCGTGTTCGTTTCATCATAGTTAATAACTTCTACTTCTTCCTGCCAGATCTTGCCGTCAATCTGATCACCATCCTTGTCATAAACAACCACGGATACTTCGTATTTCGCCTGATATCTATTTTCCAATTTTATGAATTGAAGTTCATCATAAGGAATTTCGAAATATACATTCAATCGACTCATTCCTGCTTTATCTGAGTTCACATTAACCACATCAAAACAGTACTCCGGAATGCCTTCATGTGGTGTCAGATTGCCGGATTGCCCGAAAGTCGCCAGTGGGATTACCAGCCACAGCAATAGCAATGTGATTGTCTTTTTCATTTGTCAAGCCTCCATTCTGGAGTGAATGTTTGTCCCTTCTCTTTCTCCAATCAAGTCATATTCATCGGCATCGATGATCCTCACATCATAGAATCTACCTGTATCCACATTCTCATGGATCAACACGCGATTATCAATCTGCGGTGCGTCCCACTCTGTACGGCCGGAGAAACTATTTTCCTCTTCTTCATATCCATCAATGAGCACCCTCACTTCTTCACCCACCAGTTTTACATTCTCCTCATAAGAGATTGTTCGCTGGATCTGCATAAGCTGCTGGTACCTGTCCTCTTTCACTGATTCGTCCAGTTGGCCCTGCAATGTGGCGGCAGGTGTATCATCTTCATTGGAATACTTGAATACTCCCAGACGTTCAAATCGCGTGTCGGACACAAATTGCTGCAGTTCATAAAAATCGGCTTCCGTCTCTCCGGGAAATCCCACCATCAATGTCGTACGGATTGCGAGTCCGGGTATGGTGCTTCGCATTTTTTCTATCAAATCCCTGATATGTTGACCTGTCGTTCCGCGCCCCATACGCTTCAAAATTCGATCCGACACATGCTGCACCGGGATGTCGATGTATCTGCAGACCTTCTCATTATCCCGGATTGCATATATCAGATCATCATCCATATGTGCCGGATGGGCGTAAAGCAAACGGATCCATTCAATATCATCTATACCGGAAAGTCTTGTAATCAATCCGGAGAGTTTCACATCTCCATCCGCATCTTTGCCATAGTACGTGATATCCTGTGCAATGAGAATTAGTTCCTGAACTCCGCTTTGCGACAGTCTTTCGGCCTCTTCGACCAGAGAATCCTCTTGACGACTGGCAAATCTGCCTTTGATCGATGGAATCGTACAATACGTACATCGATTATCACATCCCTCGGCAATCTTGAGATAAGCATAGTGGCCGGGTGTGATCAAATCTCGACCCGGTACGATCCGGCCGCTCAGGCCGAATTCCTTCGCCATTAAAGCCACAATTTCATTGAAATCGATCTGGTCATAAAATCCGTCGACTTCAGGCAGTTCTTTCTGCAACTCCTCCTTATATTTCTGCGGTAAACAGCCGGTCACGTATATACGTTGACATCTTCCAGACTCTTTGAGTCGTACTGCCTCCAGAATGGCGTCGATGGCCTCCTCCCTGGCGCTTAGAATAAACGCACAGGTATTGATGATCAAAATATCCGCATTCTTTGAATCAGTGACAAATGTTATGCCATGACTCTTCAAACCCCACTGCAGATATTCGGAATCCACTGTGTTTTTCGGACATCCCAATGTCAGCAAATGACATTTCATTCGAACAGAGCCTCGACAAATTCCTGAGCATCAAAGGGCTGTAAGTCATCTATCTGTTCACCGACGCCGATGAACTGGACAGGTACACCCAGTTCTTCCTTAATCGCGAGAACGATGCCCCCTTTTGCCGTGCCATCCAGTTTTGTAAGAACGATGCCGCTGACGTCGACGGACCGGGTGAACTGCTTCGCCTGGCTCATTCCGTTTTGCCCCGTCGTCGCATCCATGACCAGCAATGTACTGTGCGGCGAATGCTCGTCGATCTTTCCGAGTACGCGCTTTATCTTCTTCAACTCTTCCATGAGATTCATCTTGGTATGCAACCGACCGGCAGTATCGACGATCAGATAATCCACACCGCGACTCAGTGCCGCCTGGTAGGAATCAAAGGCGACTGATGCGGGATCCGCGCCGGGCTGATTCTTTACAATATCCGCTCCCGCTCTTTCCGCCCAAATTTCCAGCTGCTCAGAGGCGGCTGCCCTGAATGTGTCAGCCGCGGAAAGAAGCACCTTTTTCCCCTGATCTTTGAATTGCTGCGCCAGCTTTCCAATGGTCGTCGTTTTTCCTGTGCCATTCACTCCGACAACCATGATCACATGCGGCTTAGCCGTCGACTCGAAAAGCTGATCGACGCGTTCCGATTCATTAGATTCGACGACCCTCTGCAACGCTGATTTGAGAAAGTTCATCACGTTTTCAGGCTTTTTAATCCCCAAATCATCCACCTTCGCCTGAACGTTCTCTATCAATTGCATCGTCATCTTTACGCCAATATCAGCACCGATCATAATCTCTTCGATGCGCTCGAACAGATCTTCGTCGATCTCCTTGCTGGAGCGAACAGCGCTGTTTATCTTCTCTACAAACCCGACCCGCGTTTTGGACAAGCCGGACTTGAGTCTTCCGAACATTGTTTTCAATTCCGTTCTCCTATTCAACTCAGGACATAAAGACTTTTATAATATCTGGTATCAGTTTGGGATGATTGAACAAGGCTGTTTTGAATATCGAAATAATTGTCCTCTTATCAGGCTTGAGCTTGTCGATTTTCATGGCGGTTCGATTCAGGTCAGCATCGGTTAATTTGTAAACCACCTCCTTCAACCGGTAGCTGCGCTGATGAACGATGCCGCCGGTCTCATGCCATTTTTCCGGATACTCCCTGAGCGCCTTTTGCGACACATCATTCAGCTTAACTGCCTTAGCGGCGGTCTCGCCTGCGATCCTGGAGGCAATGACCGACGCCATGATACCACCACCTGTCATGGGATTTGCCTGATGCGCCGCGTCACCGACGAGCATGAACCCATCGCGAACGATCTCCTTCATGAATGGTGCGCATGGTACCCCGCCCGCGACCGTGATCAACCGCGTCGCGCCTGGAAATTTATTTTTCACAAATTCATTTAAATATTTGATTGCCGGCTTTTGCCTGTTATATTCGCCCGAGACACCGAGTCCGACATTGGCTGTCCGCTCGTCTTTCGGAAATACCCAGACGTATCCACCGGGCGCGAGTGTCGATGAAAAATAAAAATCGCAATAGCGCCTGTCAATGTCGATATTCGACAGTGTCATCTGAACACATGATTCCATATCCCGCAATCCAACATGTGTCTGCAGCCCTGCCCATCTGCCGACACGCGATTCAACACCATCCGCACCGATGACAATTTTCGCGCGCACCCGATATGTTTCCCCAAGATGTTCGACCTGGACACCACATACCCTGCCATCAGCCACAATCAGGTCACTCACGTATGCCTTCGTCACAATGGTTGCGCCCTCCGCGCCGGCCATCTGCGCCAGGTCCTGGTCGAAGACCTTGCGATTCAAGATGTATCCGCCATCCGGGTGGTTGACCGGCACCACGGTGCCATCCGGTGCGATCAAACGCACGCCTTCGATCCTGTTGGCTATCCATCCTTGCCTGATCTCGAAAAATTTATTCAGCGAGATTTCGCTCACCGCCTCACCACATCTGACCGGCACGCCAATCTCCCGATCCTTTTCAAGTAACAGAACATTGCAGCCACTCATGGCCGCAAAGCGAGCCGCGGTCGAACCGGCCGGTCCGGCGCCAACGATCACGATATCATAACTTTCATTCATCATCACCGACCTCTAAAACCCGTAATGGACAAACATGAACACATAACAGACACTCCGTACACCTGTCTTTTATCACGGAGAGATGCGATTCCGAAAGCAATAGCGCATCGTGAGGACATACAGACACGCACGTTCCACAGAAATCACATCGATCTTCCAATACACGAATCATACATCAACTCCACTTTCAAGAAATAAATCAGGCAGCAAATTTTGGATATGCCAGTCCAAAGCGTTTTTTATAATACCACTTTGAAAAATAAAAAACAAGCACCAGTATCACAAAATAAGCAGGAAAAACAACGCATACAGCCAGGGAAGCAAAGAGAACAGTGTATTTCACCGCCTTCAAGGCGCTATTGACAGTTTGGTTTATGACCGCCATGACAAAAAAGGGCAAGGAGACCAGAGCAGGAATGAAAAGAACCATGTCCATCAAGAAGAATGACAATACCACGGTAACAATTTCAAATAACAGTGCGAAGTAGACGGACGTTCGGAATCCGTATTTGACACCAAAGGTCACCTTTCCGGCGTGGATGTCTCCCTTTTTATCAGCCAGTGTGGTTAAAAAATAGACTGCCACCAATCCTATGGCATATGGAAACGCGTGTAATGTAAAACGCCAGCCACCCGATCCCGCTGCTATCCACCCGGCCGAAGCGACTGTCATTCCACCAAGGAAGTTCGCGAACACACCTGGCCAAGGCTTATCTTTCCATACAAAGGGTTTCAGATTATAAAAAATCCCTGTCACGATGAATACAGCAATCAGACTGATTAAGAATTCCTGGCTTAGAAGAAAACCGAGGACCAGCGAAACCCCGCCAAGAACAACCGCTTCTATTATCGCATCCCTGGGCTTGATATAGCCATTCGCAACAATGAACAACTTTTGATTTTTCCTGTCGGTCTCGATGTCCCTGATCTGGTTGATGATGAACATGCTGCCCATCATCAGCGTTATCGCGAATGCAGCCGTTAATAGCGCTACATAATTCACCGACGTTGCCTCCATCTGACTAAAATGACCATTCGCATGATAGTTTGCAAGAAAGACTGTCCAGACAGGAAAAAACAGGGTTGGCCGAAGCACAAAGAAATAGTCTAGGTACTTGAGATTGGGATTTTGCATGACATATTAATTTGCATTAAAGATGAGGGCCCCACAGAGGACTCCAAGGACATCAGCGATCAAATCCTTTTCGCTGAAAATTCTTCCCTGCAAGACACTATCTCTTACTTCCTTGGCAACGCCCAGAGAGAGTGAAAAACCGACACTGAATGTCATAGCCTCTCCAGATGTCATCGCGTTTTCTTCATGTAAAATATAGTAGCTGCCAGCAGCCAAGAACCCGCTCAGTAGAAAATGGTGTGCTTTGTCTCTGCTCATCCAGGAGTCGGAGCAACTGAATTTCAACGGATGAAGTTCTATCGTCTCAATATTTTCCGCGCTGTGATGGCCACATATCTCATCTGCCCAACCGGCTGACGCGACAACAAGTAAAATGAGGCATACGCGAAAGATCATAGTCCAAGCTCTTTGTCAATTTTCTGCATGGCGTTCAGCGACAGTTCAAGAAACCGCTCCAGACTCAAGCCGAAATCCTGGCAGCTCTGTATCTGCTCGCGATTTGCTCCCGCTGCAAACCTTTTTTCCCTGAATCTCCTCATGATAAACGGAACATCAATCGAATGCAACTTTTTATCCGGATGCATAAGAGCCGCGGCTACAATAAGACCAGTCACCGGATCAGCTGCATATATCGCCTTTCCCATCAGAGCCTCACGCGGTGCCTTGTCGTTGTGGCATTTGATCGCTGTAATAATCTCATCATCAATTTCATATTCCTTCAACATCTCTTCAGTCATCAAGGTATGCCTGTCAGGATCATCCGCCGTGGCTTCATAATCGAGATCGTGCAGCAATCCGGAGAGTCCCCATTTCTCTACATCTTCATTGAAATGTGCTGCAAGCTCACGCATGACAGCCTCGACTGCGAGAACGTGTTTGAACAAATTTTTATTGCTGAACTTTGATTTCGCCAGTTGATATGCTTCGTCTCGCTCCATATCGATCCCCTAAAAATAGTTCTGCGTTATTATGATATATCCAAGTACAACGGCAATAGCGACTGGACACACAAAACGAATCAGGAATGCCCACAATACATAACCGGAGAATTTTTCACCTTCTCTTTCAACCTCTTTTCGCACTGCCGATATACCCCATTTATAACCGGCAAAAATCGCGATGAGAAAGGAACCAATGGCGAGTGAATAGTTACCGAAAACAGCGTTCATAATCTCAAGTGCACCGAGATTAATCAAAGGGATCTTCGACAGCCACGCATTGGCTCCGAAGGAGAGCGCCGACGGGATAGCACAGAAAAAAGTTAAAGTCCCCATTAAAATCGCCGCCTTTTTTCTAGACCATCCCCGTTCATCTATGAAGTACGCCACAGCAACTTCGAGCAAAGAGATTGTTGATGTAAGAGCAGCTACGGAAAGGAGCAGGAAAATACCGGCACCGAAGAAAAATCCTCCGGACATCTTGGCAAATATTGAAGGAAGAACCACGAACACGAGCCCCGGACCACCAGCCGGATCCATGCCCATGGCAAACAGAGCTGGAAACATAATCAACCCGGCAAGGATGGCAATCCCGGTATCAAAAAGACAGACAGAAGCCGCTGAGCTGATCAGATTATCCTCTCTGGAAATATAGCTGCCATAAGTGATCATCGCTCCCATACCCAGACTCAGGGAAAAAAGAGCCTGTCCGAGCGCTTTGGCAAATGTTGTGGCTGTAACCTTGCTGAAATCCGGCTTGAAATAGAACTCCAATCCCTTCTCTGCGCCCTCGAGTGTGACAGCTCTTACAGCCAAAACGACAAGCAGGACGAATAACAGCGGCATCAATATTTTTGACCATCTCTCGATACCTGACGAGACTCCCCCCATTACAATGCCGACAGTAAATACAAGAAAAATGACAAGTAACCCGAGTGAATAGTATGGATTGGCCGTGAAATCGGTGAAAATCTGTTCAGCCTGAATTGCTCCTGAGATATGATTGAATTCTCCGGCAATCAGCTTGAAAAAATAACCAACCGTATACCCTGCAATCACAGAGTAAAAAGATAAAATACCTATGCCGGTGAGAATTCCCATCCACCCGATGTATTTCCACAATCCCTTCGGGAAAAGTTTTGCAAATGCACCTACAGGATTCTTTCTGGTGTTTCTTCCTATCGACAGTTCGGCAATCATCACGGGCATACCAATGAGCAGAACAAACGCCACATATATTAAAACGAACACAGCACCGCCATTCTTACCCGCCTCAAATGGGAAGCGCCAAATGTTTCCCAACCCTATGGCAGAACCCGCAGCAGCTACGATAAAACCGATCTTGGAATTCCAGCTTCCTCTCGCATCATTCATTGCTCAGTATTTCTCCTCTTTCACTTGAACTCCAGCCTGTAATAATTATTTTCAAATATTGTTTTTCTGCGTCTGTATATTAACCAATGGATATTTGCGTTTAGAAATTAACTGCAACATTTAACATCAATCCATTCCCGCGTTGAACTGGATTGACGCGCAAACTCAAATCAGAGCTCTCATCAAAATCCGACAGATGAGCATCGACGAAAGCATCTATTGAACTGAAGAGGACCGCCCCTATCAGATACCATGTCGACAAGTTCCTGTTATTCAGATAAAAATCGCGATCCAGTTCATTCGTGCTGCTCACATATTTCTGATTCAGGTAAATAGAATTACTCATGAGTCCAAATTCAGTACAAAAAAAGACAAGGGCCTTGAATTTCTTACCGTTGTACAGCTGCCCCATGCCTGGGAATAGCGCCGAGTAAAGCATCGCCTTTCGGGGGGACTTTGGCGTGTGAATTGAGTCCTTTACATCTTCACCGGTCTGTGCCGGTGCGGATGAAACACGGACAGAGTCTTGCGTCGACACTATCTGCGTTATTCCATTGCTTGACATCAGCAGCAGCACGAGGACGATAGAAATGCACGAGCTATTTCGAATAATTTCGTGAATAGTATTTATTAAAAATTTGCTCAATGATAGTCTCTGACCCGTTCTTTGATTGTCCCTGATTTTCGAGTAATGTCTTGACATTGCATTTCGAAAGAATCTTCAGATCATCTATATCGATGAATGATGCATTGCTCTCTTCCAGAATCAAAATGAGCTTATCGAGCCTAATTTCCTCAAATGCGCCGACACACTCAGTATCAAAATGAGTGCCCACATTACTCTGAATCATATGCATCACTTTTTTCAATTTCATCCTGTCGCGATAATGCCTTTTAGAGGTCAGCGCATCAAAGACATCAGCGACTGCCAGAATTCTGGATTCAATAGGTATCTCGCTTCCGTTCATGCCATCCGGGTAACCTGTGCCATCCATCCTTTCATGGTGAGCTGCCGCGATCAGAGGTATGCGCTTGTAATTTTCACTGAAATTGATTTTCTCCAGGATACTCTTCGTGTACGCGGGGTGTTCCTTAATATGCTTGTACTCTTCAACTGTCAGGCGCCCTCGTTTTGTTAAAATGGCTTCTCGTATCGCTATTTTTCCGTAATCATGAAGTAATGCCGCATATTTGATGATCTCTCTTTTTTCTTCATCAATATTCATGATCTCGGCAATTGCATCTGCATATCGTGCTATGCGATGAGAGTGACCGGCAGTGAGCGGATCTCTGGCATCTATTGTGCTGGCAAGGGTTTCGATGAAACTCTCGAATGTCTCCTTCTGTTCTTCATAGAGCTGTGCATTCTCCAATTGCGCCGCCGAGATGACAGAAATCGCATCCAGCAACTGCTCGTCCTCTTTGGTAAAAATCCCATCATACTTGTTCAGTACCTGAAAAACGCCGATGATCTCCCTGCGTTTATTACGCATGGGAAATGTAAGCATATTTTTCGTTAAATATCCGGTTTGCCTGTCAATATCCGGATTGAATCTCGAATCCGCATACGCATCCGGGATGTTCAATATCTCTCCCGTGGTCGCTACATAGCCGGCAATGCCCAAATGGCTTGGGAATCGGATCTCCTCCTCTCCGTGCGCTACTTTAGACCATATCTCATTCGTATTCCTGTCTAGCAGAAAGACGGTGCATCTGTCCGCCATCAGCGCCTTTTTCACCTCATCCATCAGTGTCAAAAGCACTCTGTCCAGATTCAACTCAGTCGATATATTTCTTGTGATATTGAAAAGTACTGTTAAGCGGCGATGCTCCTCTTGATAAAACTTCAGCTTGTCCGATATGAATGTTTGATCTAATTCATTAACAATTGACTTGACATTTACACTCATTCAATTGACCCTCACTCATCGATCTCTTCGAAATCCACATCCTCCACATCAAATTTTGAAAGATCCAATGGTTTGTTTTTCGGGTGGTCCCCCTTCACCGAATCATTTCTCTGAACCGGTTTGAACAGGTTGCCCACAAACTTGCCCGCCCAATACACGATCAGAATGAATAGTAATATTTTTAACAGCATTGATAAACCTTTGTTTTCACCACTGGAGCACAGCTTCGATTTTATCGACGATAGATTCAAAATCGCCGCTGACATTGACAAAATCAATTTCTGTTGCATTGATCGTCAGTAAATCTGTCTCCGTGTATCGGTTGAAAAAATGATTATAGGCATCATTGAGAGCTTTTATGTAAGATTCCGACATATCTCTCTCAAAGTCCCTTCCCCGTTTTCTTATATTTTCCATAAGCCGGTCAGGAGATGATTTCAAATAGACAACCAGATCAGGCTTGACGATATCCCGCTCCAGCAGTACGATAATTTTTTCATATAAAGCCAGTTCTCGATCTTCGAGATTCAAATATGCAAAAATCTTGTCCTTTGCGAACAGGTAATCGGAAACAAGGCTTCCCTGAAACAGATCCTGTTGAACGATCTGCTGCTGCTGACGATAACGGCTTAGCAGAAAGAAAAGCTGCGTTTGAAATGCATATCGTTTCCTGTCGCGATAAAAATCCGCCAGGAAAGGATTTTCCTCAACAATTTCCAGCAAAATCCGGGCGTTGTACCTTTCAGTCAACATCTTTGTCAGCGTCGTCTTACCCGCTCCGATGACACCATCTATGGTTATATAATTCGTCTTCACTGGTCGCGCTTAATAACATCCTATGTGGATAAAGAGTAATGAGTCCTGCTTGCGATCTCTTTTCTTCCTCTTTGTCTTTCTCAGTCCGGAAAGGTGGAATGCCATAGCACCTCATTTTCCGGGCTCTGGACCAACAGCCGCCAGATTGATTCATTATGCACTGGATGAATGAAAAATGGTGCGATTTCCGCCAATGGAACCAAAACAAATTTTCTGAGATGCATCTCAGGATGCGGAATGACCAGCCCCTTAGTGCCAATTCGCTCATTTCCGAAGGAAATGATGTCAATATCGATCACTCTGGGCCCCCATCTGAAACTTTTCTTCCTTCCAATGCGCTTTTCGATTTGCTTGACAACAGATAACAATTCTCGGGAATCCAGCGTAGTTCTGATCTCCAGGACTGCATTGAGAAAATAGGCCTGTTCGGTATATCCCCAGGGTTCTGTATGAAAAACCGAAGATTTTCGAAATACGTCGACTCTGTCTGCAATCTTCAGCTCTTCGCAAGCTCGCTTCAGGTTCAGAAGCCGTTCACCCGAATTGGTCCCTAATCCAAGGTAGACTATTTGCATTAAATGAAATTAACCTTCTTTAAAATACTATCAATAATGGGGTTAAGTTCATTGCTATATGTTGTCTTATTTATTCCGGTTAAGTCTTTTAATATATTAAATTAATTTAATTTTGTCAAGGTGAATTCGCAAAATTAAAAAGCCCCGGCAACATCAATTACCGGGGCATCTGTTTCGGTCAGAAGGATGATGATTAGTACATGCCACCCATACCACCGCCCATGCCACCTCCCGGAGGCATCGAGGGCATCTTCTCTTCTTCAGGCTTGTCCGTCACCGTCGCTTCGGTCATCAGCAACAGTCCTGCAACGCTCGCCGCGTTCTCCAGCGCAATACGCGTCACCTTCGTCGGATCGATCACGCCGGCCTTCATCAGATCCTCATACTCCTCCGTCTGAGCGTTGAATCCGAAAGCACCCGTGCCCTCAGCCACTTTCTGTACAACGATGGAA
>JAZBPW010000036.1:0-9370 GCA_036351795.1 Candidatus Zhuqueibacterota bacterium
ATGGGGAATGAAAAAGATGGAATTTATATCGAGAATTCAGCCTCAAGTCAATTAATCAAAAACACAATCGGATATAACAAATTCAATGGCATCCATATCGCCGGTCCGGAAGCTACGGATAATTTGATTTCCCAAAATTCCATATCCAAAAATGAAATGAAGGGGATCAATCTCACATTTGGCGGGAATGAAGGTATTTCCCCACCGACCATTTTATCTGCGACAACAACCCAGGTTAGAGGCACAGCAGGCGGGGGGCAGACCGTTGAAATCTTTAATGATGATGATGATCAGGGTCAGATCTATCTTGGTTCGACCCTTGCAGATGTTGAGGGGAATTTTACCTTTGAACTGAGTTCATCGCCTCAACTGACCAATATAACAACAACAGCTACGGACGCATCCGGCAAAACGTCCAGGTTTAGCGCACCGCTTATAGTAGGTGTCGAAATGGTTACATCTGAACAGCTCCCCGATAAGTTTGCACTGCATCAGAACTATCCCAATCCTTTTAACCCTGTCACTACAATCAGCTATGAATTACCTGTGACATCTGATGTAGTTCTTAATATTTTCAACATCAAAGGGCAACTGATTAAGACTTTGATCAATGATTATCAGGACTCTGGGAACCATGATGTCCAATGGGAAGCCAAAGATGTAAGCTCAGGAATATATCTGTACAAGTTGACAGCTGGGGATTACACTGAGGTTAGGAAGTGTATGTTGCTGCGATAATTTTCCTTGACATTCACTTAAAAAGTATTATTTTATCTCCTGCGTTAGGATATAACACATATCCATTGTAGTAACTCTTTTTAGTGAATAGGCGCTGTGTAATGCAGTACCTTTTTGCTGTAGATTTTTCTTGACATTCATAATAAAATTGTTTTATTTATTCTCAGCTTTATTATGAATCAAAGAAGGCTCCTACATGTCCGATCTGAAAAGATTCATGCTCATTTTCCTCATATTAGCATCATTGTATTATCAGTCTTTTTCCAATCCATTTGACTTCTCGGAAAATAAACGTCTCGAAGTACAGGTCAACGACCAAGCCGGTACTGGCCTAGCGGGTGCAATCGTACATCTCCAACACCGCCTCGATCCGGCATTATACGACCGCATCGTTCAGTCTGATTCCACGGGTCTGGCATTATTTGAAGATATTTACACCTCTCTAGCCTCCTACGGAGAGCCACTTCCAGTCCAGTATAATTTGTCGCAAAGCTACCCCAATCCATTCACTTCTAATACTTCCATTCCATTTAGTATGCTTTCAAGTGGAAAGGTGGACCTGTACATCTACAATGTCAAGGGAGAACGGGTTCGACACCTGGCAAGCCAACAGCTACAGGCAGGCGGTTATCAGGTATTCTGGTCGGGGCGAGATGATTTAGGAGCATCGGTTGCAACAGGTATCTATTTTGCGAAATTAGTCACTAACGTGGGCACTAAAACGATCAAGATGATGAACCTCGGCACCAGTGGCAGTACAGACGGCATTGTGCTTAGAAGATACACGAATCCCGGTAATATTAGCAAGACAATGTCAACCCAACCCTATGTGCTCACCATTGTCCTGAATGGTTACATTACTATTAATGACAGCACGCTTATTATTGATGAGAACAGCGAACGCCTCAGCTATGTAATGCAAAAAATTGTAGATCAGGCACCGATAATTTCGCTTGAGGACAGGATTTCAATTGAGGATGTAATACCTGATCCAATTTACCTTCCGGATTATATCAGTGACGAGTTGCCCTATGACAGCCTTGAAATGGAGATCGAACAGACAAATCCAGAGCTCATCCATTATCATATCGTTGCTGATACATTGTTCGTGGATTCGCTGGAACAGGACGGGTTTGGATTCTCGGATGTAACCTTAACTGTCTCTGATCCAGGGGATAATGTTTCACAGGCGACATTCAGGCATACTGTTGAACCGCAAGCGGACATTGTTGGGACTCTGAGAGACGTTATAACCAAGGAAGCCGTTGTTAATATTACTACATATTTCAATGATGCAGCTGTAAAAAGCGATTCGAACGGTGGAATCCACGTGCAGCTTTCACCGGGAGAGTACGTCTTTTCCACAGATACGACTGGCAGGAGATTGGAAACACATTGGAACCTGAGTTACGTCGGCACTGACGATATTAATTTGGACAGTTTGCTTAAAAAAACAACGCTGAAATCCATCCCTGTCAGTTATATTCCGATTTATGTGAATGGAGATCTGAACGAATTAATGGTGGATGTAAAAAGTGCCTACGGAGACGGGGACCATGAGACTTATGCGCAGAACAGAATATGGGATCCAAATATCAAGCATCCAGGAATGAGAAAAGGCGTCAAGAAAACATCGATCGTTGGTTATAATCTTATTGATGGTGACCAGGAACAGACAGATAATCTCAACTGGGCTTTTGAAAAGCTTTATGAGGGGACCGACAATGCAGTTGGTCCGCAAATGCCGTTGGAGTCAGACAGAAGCTACGTGTTTGCACCCACGGGTATCGCAGAGGAGATAGCAATGCTGAAAAGTATAAGAAACGGTGAAGCCATACCAGAAGCTGAAACCAAAATTTTGTTGACAAAGTGGCTTGGTAGTGCCAATGCATCAAATGCAGAATTGGTACCTGACAGTTCCTATGCTGATGAAGGAATTTCCGTTATAACCATTGGCAGCTTAAGGGGGGTGAGAGCAGAGGCACTTTCTGAACTTACCACTCTATTTCAATGTACAGAAGATGTCTCAAATACAAGAGAAGAACTCTTGGCTGCAGGTACAATGTATGGTAAGACTCTGGATATGGATCATCAAATAGGGTACCTGAAGACCGTTGAATATGGACCGGATAATTTGTTGATCTCTCCTGAGAGATACATAGGTGCGATGAGCTACACAACACCATTGAACACAAGATTCGAAAGAGATAGGATTGTTATCCCGAAACGTGAATAGCGGATGGATTGAAGTGGGAAATCGAGTTCATTGAGCCGGCCATGCCAGCCCTATAATCATTGTCCAATCATTATCCTGCTGCGAAGATTTTTCTTGACATTATTAAATTATTTGCTTTACTCATGATTCGGTGGGATACTAATAGATACCATCCGATCGTTGTTATCCCACCTTGAAATAAATGTCATAAAAACTCGTAGTCAAATAAAGTAATGTAAAACAATCAAGCTCTAATCGACTAGTCAGCTCCGGCATTTCCCCACCGGAGTGCGCCTCTCACAGTACGGTAAGTGAGCAAAACCCAGGGGGCATTTAAAGGTACCCATTGTACGATGGATTTTTGTTGTGATTTGAAGATTCTTTTACTTTATTTATACCATGAGGGGGGATACCTTCCACGATAATTAGCGACTACTGATATCCCTCTTGTTTATATTTCCCGGAAGTGGGATAACTATCTAATTGGGAATCATCGATTTTTTTTCGAAACACTTGTTGGGCGTTTCAAGAATTAATTGAAACTGTAAATATTATACTATTTATTTGCCCTGCCCTTAATCGACATCTCCTCAATGGAGTGAGAGAGAGAGGAAACCAATTGAAGGAGAAAATTGATGCCTAAAGAATTTCTTGAGGCCAACATTCGCGACTGGAAAAATGCACTGGAATCAATCACTGAAATCGAAGATGATATCGAGAAACTCGAAGCACATCTGGTCGATGAAATTTCTGGACTACGTGTTCAAGGACTGACCGATGAAGAAGCTTTTATAATAGCAACTCAAAGAATTGGCCAAATTAATGGACTCTCGCGAGCTTATTTTGTAAGCATGAACGAGCTATGGAAACGGCTATCCGTCCCTGTCGATACGACCAGATCGCACCATTGGATCTGGCTGACTATGGCGCTTGCTATGATGGCGGCCATCTTCTCACAGATTCCCTACCTTTTCGGTGGCTCATACTTCAATGATGGATCGGAAAAGTGGTTGACGTTAGTCTCATTTTGGCTGCTTCCATCGCTTGTCACCTATTTTGCTTATCGACATCATATCGGTTTATTCAGGATTATAGCTGTCTGTTTAGCTTACGGTTCGTTATTTTTGTTCGTCACCTTCTTTCCATTTGCGAGTGAATCATCGACCCACATCTTAGTTCTACTTCACCTTCCTTTTTTGAGTTGGCTGATGTTTCTGCCGTTGACGCGGGAAAAAATATTGAGGTCGATTTCCGCTGTTCTTTATCTGCGATTGACTGGGGAGGCCTTTCTCTACGCTGTTCTGCTTGCTCTCGGTGGTGTTACACTCCTGGGATTCACTTCAGCAATCTTTATTTCTGCTAATATCAATATCGAACAAATACTCACCAACCATATCGGCGTCGCCGGACTCTTTGGCATCCCAATCGTTGCCATGGTTCTTGCGGATCAGAAGCGTCAATTCGTCGAGAGCTTTATCCCAATACTCGCCCGCATCTTTGTACCGCTTTTTATCGTGTCAATAGCTGCATTTCTGTTGACTATCGCGGCAATGGGTACGAGCCCGAGCGGCGATCGGGAACTGTTATTGGTGATGAACATCCTGCTTTTGCTCGTCGTCGCTATGCTCTTTTACGATGTATCAGCTATGGAGGGAACCAATACAAGACGTGCTTCCAACTGGGCGAATTTTGTGCTCGTCGTGACTGCACTTGTGTTGGATGTTGTTGTATTATCAGCGATATCTTCGAGGTTGCTTGAGTTTGGTACATCGCCGAACCGATTAGCGGTGTTTGGTTTGAATGTGATACTGATTGTTCATTTAGTTATGCTCACCGCCAAATACGCGATGCATCTAATGAAGCGGATTCGCTTTCAGGAAATCGAATCTACGGTTACCCGACTGCTTCCAGTATACGGCATTTGGCTGTTGGTTATTGTCGTTGTCTTTCCCGTTTTATTCGCCGGGAGGTAGAGAATTCAGCTAACCCGATACTCAGCAAAAGCGACTTACATAAATCGAAAAATGGGCTTATTGATCATTTCGATGCTAGGTGGGCATCTATATTAGGATACAAATCTTGCTCAAGTGTTAGCAAAGATGGAAACTGATAGAAATAAAACAATAAAATAAACGTATAACGAATAAAACTTTCACATGACACGCATCTTCGAAGTGCAAAATCATGGATGGACTAAATTATGCCACCCCCTAATCATCGTCCGATGGATTTTACCGATTACAGTGAAGTGACTACTTTATTGTTGGAATTATATAATTTGGTTCCTTTTTTTTTACTCAATAACAGTTTAAATCAATTAGGCTAGGCATGCGACAGGAGAGAAATGGGATCGAGATACACGGCAATCTGCAATAAGTGTCGCGGTAAAACTATGGTAGACGACGGAGGCGGACCATACTCCATTGCGACTTCAGAAGCAGACAGGCGAATCCAAGAAGAGTATACCGGAGATCCGTTGACGGAGGCTGAATACCACGAAGCTGCCGAGGCTACACTGGAAAGATGAAGGTGCGGTGGATTATTCAAATTCGATGCCCCGATACGCTGCAAGCATTGTCGCTCTACGGAGCTTGAGATAGCACCAGACGAGTCCCTTGTGATGTGCGATTAGAAAATTCGCGCGTATTCCGGTTCAAACCTGCCAGTCATTCCGGATGAAAGTTGCCACCCATTCCGGCTGAAAACTGCCACTAAAGATTTTATTATTTCATTTTTTCCCTGAATGTGGACTAAGGTATTCTTAATGTAGAGAATGAAGATGTAGGATTGATATTTACCGGTAACATCTTGGTAACTTTTTCATTTTTCCAATAAAAAAGCCCACTTAAAAAGTGGGCTTAACTGTCTGTTATTATTTGGTACGCCCAGAAGGAATCGAACCTTCAACCTCCGGATTAAGAGTCCGCTGCTCTGCCAATTGAGCTATGGGCGCTTGTGACAAAGAGATTGATGACCAATACTCTCCTCACCTCTGTGAGGGTGCAGGGATTCGAACCCTGGACCCACGGCTTAAAAGGCCGTTGCTCTACCAACTGAGCTACACCCTCAAAAAAATAGCAAACATGAATATAATAAATTTAATCTTTTATGTCAATAAAAAAATGTGATTTTTGAGAAATGATTTCGGTATGGCTCAAAGTTGGGCAGGGATATAGGGGTTTATGGATTTAGGGCTTTAGGAGTTTAGGGATTTAGCAGTTTAGCGATTTAGCTTTTTAGCGGTTTAGGGGTTTAGCAGTTTAGATTTTTAGTGATCAATCCTGTCGATCCTGTTATCCTGTCTAATTTTATTAAGATCTGTGTTTATCCGTTGTATCCGTCAAATCCGCTTTCTTTCCCGCCTGCATCCAGTCATCCTGTCTCCCTTTGTATCTCCGCGGTTTAAGCAGTTTTATTTTGGTATTGTGGTGAGATTCTTCGTGCGCATTCCATACGCCCTCAGAATGACGATGTCGGAAGCCTTTCCCGTTTTTCGTTCTCCGTCCCTACTCGTTTCCTTTTTTCCTTCGTGTCTTTCGTGAATTTCGTGATTTCTTTTTTTACTGGATTCCTCCCGCAGAGCGGGACGGGAATGACATTGGGGAACGATAGGAGCCAGGTCTGTCATCTCTAGACTCCGCTCGAGATGACAGAGTGTTCTTCGCTCTGTCTCCTAACTCCTGTTTCTGTCTCTTTTCTTCTTGTCCTTCGCGCGCTCTGTGGTTGAATCAGATCTCACAATGGACTGCCTTATCCAATGATCAGGTAGAAGATGATCGCCAGGGTTGCGCTGGTCAGTGCGTACGGAAGCTGGGTGTCCACATGATCGATATGATCACACGCCGTGGCCATGGACGCGATGATCGTGGTATCCGACACCGGCGAACAGTGGTCGCCGAACACACCCCCGCCCATCACAGCGCTCACCATCACCGGAATGCTCAAATCCATGTTCTGTGCCAGCGGAATGGCGATCGGCATCATGATGGCAAATGTGCCCCATGATGTCCCCGTGGCAAATGAGATCAGGCAGGACACCGTAAATACCAGCGGGATCACCAGCTTCGGCGTGATCGCGGCGGTGGCTAAACCGGAGACGTAAGGTCCCGTGCCCATCACCTTGCATGTCGATCCCAGCGTGAAGGCGAACACCATCAGCAATCCCATGGGAATGAGCCCGCCCATACCCTTCATCACCAGGTCCAGCGAATCCTTCAGCGACATGATCCGCTGCAGCGCGTAGAGTACCGCGGCGGTGAATGTACCCATGAGCACTGCCCAGAATACAGCCGTGGACCCGGAGCCCTGTTCGATGCTGCCGTTGCCGGTGATCAGCAGCCCCAGCGGTACGGTGAGCACCATGGCGGCCAGCGGGAGTATCAGATTGATGGGCCGATGCGGCACACCGTCGATGGGCGGCATGGCTAATGTCTCTTCCGAGACCAGCAGCTGCGCGTCATCCCTGATCAGCTTGCCCGTCTCCCTGGCGCGTTTTTCCGCCTTCTTCATGGGTCCGTAGTCGATCTTGGCGATCGAAACGATCAACACCAGCGCGATGGTGAAAATGGCGTAAAAGTTCGTGGTCACCGCTTTCAGCACCACGAAAAACGCGTTGTCGATCTGTTGCGCCACGAGCAGCCCCGTGAGCACGGCGCCCCAACCATTGAACGGGATCATTACGCAGACCGGACACGACGTGGAATGGGCGAGATATGCCAGCTTCTCCCGCGGCGCGCCAAATTTATCGAACAGCGGACGGCCCACGGCGCCGATGACGAGATTGATGAGATTGCTCTCGATGAACAGAATCACACCGATGAACCAGAGCATGAGACTCGCCGTGACCCGGTTTTTCACGATGCCCTTTTTCGACACCCAGTTGATGAAGCCGGTCACTCCACCGGAACGCTGCGTGAGTATGATCAGCGCGCCCACCATCATGCTGAATATAATGACGCGCGTGTTCCCCGGATCCTGGAACACATTGATCACAGCGTCCAGTGTCGCCCGCAAGCCGGAAAGCGGATTCCAGCCGTTCAGCGCCGTCCAGCCGACCCAGATGCCGAGAAATAATGAGGGGTAAACCTGTTTCGTCTTGATCGCTAAAAGAATTGCAATAATCGGGGGTAATACAGAAATCCAGTTCGCAGAATCCACCTTTTGCTCCTATATATCCATAGCACTGAAGTGCGAGTGTCTAAAGTGCGCTTAAGTTAGAAGTACTTAAAGTGAGGTTTGTAAATTAACTGCCTGAAATTAAAGAATTCTAGTGCAAAAGTCAAGTTGTAATCTTTAAATATATCTTGCATTTAGTGACAATAACATTTATATTAATTCTTTTATTTTAATGCTACGGAGGCTGATTATGCAACAAGAACCGATCGTCATCGTTTCAGGTTTGCCCAGGTCGGGAACGTCGATGATGATGAAAATACTTGAAGCGGGCGGGTTGGAAGTACTGACGGATAATATCAGAACAGCGGATGAAGATAATCCGAAAGGATATTACGAGTTTGAACGCGTTAAAAAGGTGAGTGAAGATAAAGAGTGGCTGCCGGACGCCGTGGGAAAGGTTGTCAAGATCATTTCCGCGCTGCTGAAGGATCTGCCGGATGATTATCACTACAAGATCTTATTCATGCGACGCAAGATGGAGGAGATCCTCGCATCGCAGAAGCAGATGCTGATCCGTCGCGGTGAACCCACGGATACGGTGAGCGACGACAAGATGACCGCGGTATTCGAAGATCACCTGGTGAAAGTGGAAAAATTCATGGCGGCAAAGCCGAATTTCGATGTGATGTACGTGAGCTACAATGATGTTCTGGTCAATCCTCTGGATAACATCAAGAATGTCAATGCATTTTTGGACAACAGACTCGATGAGACAAAAATGTCTTCAGTGATAGATAAATCGCTTCACAGACAAAGACGTTAATATTTCCCACAGGAGAACATGGTTTATGAAAGAGGCGCTTCTGAAAATATTCCCGGAATTCAAGTTGATTGAAGATGCCGCTCTGCGCGAAAAGACCATCGATGTCTGGATAGAGGCCATCGAAATGGGAGGGTGGCAGGTCGCGGATCTCGAGCGCATACCGTTCACGCTGCTCATTCCGGATTGCCCGGTGAATATCATCGATCACACGCGCGGCGTCACAAACGTGGCCATCGAATCCGCTAAAGTGGTGACGCAATATAACGGAGCGACCTATGAGATCGATATGGATATCCTGATCTCCGGCGCGCTGTTGCACGATGTGGGAAAGATCGTCGAATACGAAGACGATGCGCAGTCAATACGAAAGAGTCCGATGGGCACACTGCTGCGACATCCCTTCAGCGGCGCGGGCCTGGCAATGAAACATGAGCTGCCGGACAAGGTGGTTCACATGATTGCCGTACATGCTAAAGAGG
>JAZBPW010000037.1:0-3307 GCA_036351795.1 Candidatus Zhuqueibacterota bacterium
CAAGCAGTCAATTTCGGCCAGATGAATCATTGGGCCCGCGTCTGTCACCACGCTCAGGCATTCAGCGCCCATTCAATATCCTCCATCACTGCTTGATGTTGGCGTTCTGCGAGTTCAACCAGATCGAAGCCAACAGCCTCAATGGCCTCTTCTCTGGATAGCTCATGGCGCAGATAGCGGCCTAAGACATGTTCTCGCCAGAGTTGCCGAATGCCGACCTGAAACGCCAGAGTCAATACTTCGGCCTCCGGTTTGTGAGTTTCATCGGTTAATCGCTGAAGATATGTCAATGTGCTTTCCATATATTTTCCTCCTTGCGCGCAGAGTTGATAAAACTCTGATTTACAGCCTCGATCAATCATTCCTTTGTTGTGGTTAACCCCAAATATTTTCGAATATGTTGCGCTAATTGGCCATCAATTTCAGCATGTCTTGGAACGGGTTGCTTCTGACCTGTTTTCGGATTCGAATAGATGTCATGACGAGAACCGTGCCGCAAGAGAATACATCCTTTCATGGTCAGTTCTTTGATGAAAGCCTTTCGTTTCATACAGCAACCTTTTTCATTTCATATTGTTCCGGCACATCATCCAGCACCATCAGCCGGTAGGCGTCTTTGATGTTCTCTTCAAGCTCTTCTAATGTTTTGCCCTGAGTCATAATTTCAGGGTGTTCGATTAATTTACCAAGCCAGAATTTATCACTTTTCCAGTAAATCATTGTCATTGTTGTTTTCATGTGTGCTCTCCTCCCATATACCCCAGTCATCCTCTCTCAGAGATGTAACGATTCTTCGCCGCCGATCACAATCACCTTTATCGAGAAAAATTATCGCGGCGCCTTCTTACGCCAATCGCTGATAGGCGCTTTTGCGACCTGCAAAGACTTTGCGGAGCGCGTCTTGAATTTGTTGTTTTCGTTCAAACTCCTGCAATGGAGAAACGATAAGCATTCCATCAACCACAGAAATCTCAATAGTATCACCAATATGAATAGCGGATGTTTCAGGACTTCAGCAAAATCTCATATCCGAATTGTTCAAAGTGTGTATCTGCGGTAAGGACCTGTGTAATTTTGAGTTCTTTCATCAGTTCAAAAGAATAACAATCTGTCAGCCCCCATTCCTTATCATGCCGTGCCAGATAAAGCTGTTTCGCATTCTGATATGTCGCCTCGCTAAAGGGATGAAGAATATAATTGTCAGAATTACTCATATTTTCAAGTAAACTGATCCCTATTTCCCTTCGTCCCAGTCGTGAGAAGCCATCCGCAATTTCAAAGACAATCGGGATGGATGTATGGCATCGAATGACCTCTTTGACAAGAGTGTGCGCCCATTTCTTAGCCTGCTGATGGTAAGCATCTTGGCGGTTAACCAATGCGATAAAATAGCTGGTATCAATAAACACGTTTCGCATTAAAAATCCCTCCCTGTCAAGCTTGCCACGTCTGTTGACTGAATTTTTTCGCCTAAATCGGTTTCCCATTGATTCGCCCATTGTTCCATGTCAAAGATCGCGGGCTTCGAAGGGACAGACGTTGAGAGGGTATGCACGACAATAATCAATTCCACCTCATCCCCTTCGCGGCATTGCGGCAAATCCAGCACAATTTGTTTTGATGAGTCTATCTTTTGCTTCATCACATACGTTTTCATTGATGTGTATCTCCTTTGAGTGTATGGTATCTTCTCCTAACACCCTTGTGTGCTTCTTGCCCGATGATAGGACGATTTCCGGGCGTATGCACATAAGGCTGTTTGCATTGTATCAGATGAGCCAGAAAACCATTTCGACGCTACGGCTCAAAATCCTTGTCCATGCCGACCATCATCAGGCCCTTGAAGATCCCCCACAGGATGAACGCAACCAACACGAGCGGCCAGGCCGCCAGCGCAAGCAGCAGTAGCAACAAGCCAAAGAGAAATTTGACGAGTTTCATTTTGACTTTCCTTCGTCCTAATTCTAATGTACGCCTATATACCGAAAATTTAGCACTTTCTTTGATTTTTGAAATTTCCTCAGAAACGCCTTCGATTTCAAATTTATCTCAAAGCGATAAATCTTCACGAATTCCTCTGTTTTGAAGGCATGCTGCTGCTATCTGTAATCCCTTCTCTGTTCGATTAGAAGCAAGCCACTGTTCCACAATATGCAAGGCGCGATCTTGTGAATCATGTCGTTTTTCAAAATCCTCCAACCAATACGTTATGCGCTGTTCAGCATGTTTATCTTCCAACGGTTGATCTAATAATCGTTATCTGTTGGATGGCAGCGTTTTCGGGATTCCTCATTGAGCCTATGGGCAAGATGTTTCTGGCTCCATTCGGACATATTAAGTTGTTGACCAATTTCGTCCCGCTTTAGAAATCAGGCATTTTCTCTCAACCTAATATGGCCTCAATAATTCGAACGATTTTTTGGAATCCTTCGAAGTCCTCCGGCGTGTTATCGCGCTTTTTGCAAATCCAGGGACAAAAGCTCTTTTTATTTTCCACCTCATAAGTTAAGGTTGGCTCGTATTGACGCACTATTTTTCGGACATAGCCTTTCGAAAAGCCTTCTTCCAAAACATGCACTGGAAACAGAGACTCAATCCCTCTTTTATCGGGAGAGTACGCATCCATTCTCCTGACATACAGATTTTCAACATCCTTGCCATGATTGGGCAGATCTCTGACATCAGGGTCAAAGAGAAAAAGAACTTTATTCTTCAGCAGCCTGTTCTCCATCAGGAAAAAGAATCCATTTTTCAGATTACTTTCTCCTCCTCCTCGATTCCCAAAGCGGTTTCCAACCGTATCCAGCACAATGGATTCCAACAAATCTTGTCTGCCAAGCACTGCCAGGGCTGTTTTGATGTATTTGACGGCAGTTGGGCCTTCCACAAAGACGAGCAAATGAGGAGTGAGTTGTTTGAACAGGTTATTGTCAACTTTTTCAATGGTGGTGAGGAAGTAGGGCAAATTCTGTTCACGGATAATGTCATCCAAATCTTCGCGTTTCGCGGCATCAGCAATCACAGCGTTGTTGAGAACGGCAATATATCGGCCATCATAATTATCGAGCAGATATCCCATATTATTGATAATCCATTCTCGATCCCGCGCATTGCCTGCATGAGTGAATTTTGAGAGAGCTTCTTGAATGGATTCATGCACCAGCTCGAAGGTTGGAACGCCGCCGGTCATATTTTTCGGAATGTAATCCCATGCCCCCATCTTAAACGCTTTGCGGCAATCTATTGCACTCTCATTGGCTGTCAGGATAATCACGACGGACGTGATATGGCCTTGTTTGACCTCTTC